>JBNMJS010000045.1:0-15318 GCA_050873965.1 Cyanobacteriota bacterium
AACTATTGTTACAAAATTTTTATTTTATGAAATTTGATAAAATTTTATAACTTTATATACGTAAGATAACAAATAAGGAGAGTTTTATGCCTGGTTCAACAGATGCGAGTATGTTATATCCAAATATGGATACTGGGCGTGTTGTTAATTCACAACAGAAAGATACTAAGGGCCAAACGAGTGAAGTTAATAATGATACAACTCCTAATTCTGTTTTTTATTCTCAATATGATGATACAAAAGACGGTGTGATTAATCATAGAGAAGATTCGTCTGCAAAAAGTTTTATTGATAGTAAATATAGTGAACAAACTGTTGACGAAAATGTTTTGAAGAAACTCGGTCAGAATTTTAAACAATTTTTTAATGGTTGTGTTGAAAATAAGGCTAATATCAAATCTCAATCTTATGATACTTCTAATAAATCTAGTGTTGATACTGCAGATGCAAATTTTGTTAAAAATGTTAATGATTCTATAGTCGCAATTCAATCATCTTGGCAAGATATGGTAAATGAAGCAAAAGATGAATTAGCAAAAGAACAAAAATTAGAAACAAATAAGGATATTAAAATTTCTAATGAATATAATCAAAGTAATGGAATTACTGGTGATGTTACTGTAAATAAAGATGATAATGGTAACATACAGTCTATATCAGTAAAAAGTGATAAATCAGGTAAAACATTTACTTACGTAAAAGATAAAAAAAGTGGTCAATATATTGAAATGAGTGATAATAAACCTGTAATAGATAAAAATGGTAAACAAAAAATTTATTCACTTAATTCTGATGGAAATTTAGAACGTGATAATAGTAATATAGATGAAATTACATTTCAAGGAAAAACGTATGAGCGTTTATATAATGGTGAATTAAAATTAAAGAATGATAATTCAGGTGCTACTTATGATTTTGATGGAAAACGTATGACCAAAATTGCAACTCATCAATTAGACGAAGTTGTGGTTACTGCACAACGAAAACCAATGAAAATGATTGTTCCTGATATAAAAATTCCTGATAATATAAAAATAGAAGTGCCTAAAAATAATGATAATGCATCATCTGTACGTAGTTCATTTGAAGGTTTGGGTGCTAAATTCTTACAAAGAGAAGTTAATGGCGAAAAACAAGAAATTGTAATATATAAAGACAGTAATGGTGAAAAACATCGATTTATTATAAAAGAAGATGGTTCAACCGAAAATTTGATTGCAACGAGTACAAAAGGTAAAAATAAATATATAACAAATTCTCAAGCAAAGACAATGTTGTTAGAACGTTATGGTAATGAATTTGGAGGTTCTTTAGTTAAACAGAATGCAGTTCCAAAATTTGAAAATGGTCAACTTTTAGGAGTGACTATCAATGGACAGTTTATAACGGCTGATGAATTGAGTAAAAAACTTAGTGATTTGGCTCATAGAAAATAAAATAAAACAAAAAAACACTCATTTGAGTGCTTTTTTGTTTTCAATAAATTCTTTAATCTTACACAGTAGCCATTTTGCTTTGGATTTGGGCTGCTGAATCTTCATATCCAGAACGTCCCATCAATGCGTATGTATAATTTTTGGCTTGTTCAACACCAGGTTGATTAAATGTATTGATATTATACAACTCACCAGCAATTGCTGTTTGAACTTCCAACATATATAACAATTGTGCAATATTATATTCATTGATTTCAGGCAATGTGATTGTTATTGTTGGTCTTTGATAATCAGATAAAGCTACTCTTGTTGAATCTGCTTCAGCATTTATCAAATCATTGATAGTTTTACCACCCAAATAGCCTATACCTGTATATTCAAAGATTTTTGGAATTTCTAATGTTTTGTCAAATTTTTCTACTCTAATAAAGTTTATAACTTTGTTATTTGGTCCTTCATTATACAATTGGATTTGTGAGTGTTGGTCAGTTGCTCCAACAGCCTTGATAGGTGTAGGTCCAACATTCACTTTTTCACCATTGTTGTTAGTTTCTTTTCCTAATGATTCTGCCCATAATTGAACGTACCAGTCAGAAACATATTTTAATCTTGATGAATATGGCATCATAACTGATAAGTTTTTACCTTTTTTAGTATCCATTAAATAGTGAATAAGAGCATTTTGTGCTGCAATATTTTCTCTAATGTCTGTATTTTTTAGTGCAAGATCCATATCTTTGATACCTTGCATAAGTTCATCAATATCAATTCCCACAAGTGCAAATGGTACAAGACCAACGGCAGAAAATACTGAGAATCTACCACCAACATCATCAGGTACTACAAATGTTTTGTATCCTTCTTGGTCTGCTAATTGTCTAAGTACACCAGTTTGTTTGTCAGTTGTTGCAACGATATTTTTTCTGTAATCGTCGCCCAATTCTTTTTCTAACAAGTTTTTCACAATCATATATTGTGACATTGTTTCTGCTGTTGAGCCTGATTTTGTTATTACATTTACTAATGTTCTTTTTAAATCTAATACTTCTAATAGACCTTCAATACAATCAGGATCAATATTATCTAAGAAAAATATTCTTGGTAAACCTTTTCTTTGTTCAGGGGTTAATAAATTCCAATATGGTTTTAATAATGCTTCCGTAACAGCAATTCCACCTAATGCAGAACCACCAATACCCAAAACTAGGATATTATCAAATCTGCCTTCAACCATAGATGCAAATTCTTTTACGTACCAAACTGTTTCTTCATTATATCCGAGATTCATCCATTGTAACCATTGACCTGGTTTATCTTTTCTTTGATTTAGACTAGCAATGATGTTTTTGATTGTATCTTTGTAGTTTTCAAATTCTTGTTCAAGATTCAATCCATTTTCTTCGCCTATAATGCTTGCATCAGTGTTTCTATAGTTGAGTTTAATCATCGCTTAACCTTTCATATCTCGCTTTTTGTGTAAGTAATAGTCTGAATATAATGTTAAATTGTGTTTATCAGTCATAATAAAAAATAATGATTATAAAGAGTCGGTATTACACCGACTCTTTTATAAAATTTATAACTTGATGTTATCAGAAATGATTTCCATTTCTTGAGAAGAACCGTAAACGGCATGACAACCACAGTCACAGTATAATACTTGACCAGTTGTACCACTTGATAAATCAGATGCCAAGTATAAACCTGCTCTACCAACATCTTCAAGTGTAACGTTTCTCTTAAGAGGTGCTTTTGCAACTGCAGCTTTAAGCATTCTTGGGAATCCACTAATACCCATAGCAGCCAATGTTTTAACAGCACCTGCTGAAATACAGTTTACACGAACACCGTGTTCACCCATATCCATAGCCAAATATCTCATTGAAGATTCTAATGCTGCTTTAGCAACACCCATTACATTGTAGTTAGATACAACGTATTGAGAACCAAGATAAGTTAATGCTAATACTGAACCACCTTCATTCATAATAGGTTGAGCATTTCTACAAATTGTAACTAGAGAATATGCACTTACACCCATTGCTGTGTTCCAACCTTCAAGTGAAGTATTGATGAATTTACCCATCAAATCTTCTTTCTTAGCAAATGCTACTGCGTGAACTACGAAATCGATTTTCCCGTATTCTTTTTCGCAAGCATCAAAAACTGCTTTAACTTCATCTTCTTTAGTTACGTCGCAGCTCATAATTATTTTTGCACCGAAACCTTCAGCGATTGGTCTTACTCTTTTTTCCATTGCTTCACCAGCATAAGTGAATGCAATATCTGCACCAGCATCGTGTAATTGTTTAGCGATACCGTATGCTATACCATGTGTATTTGAAACTCCAAATATAACACCTTTTTTACCATTCATTAAATCCATGTTTTATCCCCCTCATAAATCTAACAAGTTCATGCTAACAAAAATATAATATTAAATCAAATCAATGCACTAAAAACAGTAATATTTCATGATTTAAAATAACAAAAAAGACGATTTTTAAATTTAAAAACCGTCTTTTTCTCGTTATATATTATTTTAGTGTGATTAGAATCTGATTCTTACACCGCCACCGATGTTGTTACCCATGATAGCATCTTTACCACCGTTTACGAATGCTGAAACGTTTTTGTAACCAGCTTCAACTTCAGCATTAGCAACGAATTGTGCTTTATCAACGCTCTTTAATGTTTCAGATTTTACGTTGAATGGTAAAGCACCACCAACTTCACCTTTAACACCAACTTTTGCACCGTTTTCAAATGAGTGTTGATATTTTAAACCAGTTGCAAGTTGTGGAGCAACTGTACCGTAAGAGTCACCACCATTGATTTTACGAGCAACACCTTCTACACTTGCTTTACCAGTAGCATTTAAGTCTTTTGCTAGAGGGAAGTTTCTTGTATAAGCTACGTTACCTAAAATTGCGTGTTGACCGTTTCCACGAGCTAAGATAGCAGAAGCATCGAATGCATCGTTACCTTTTTCTGCAGAACCACTTAATTTGTAACCAGTTGCTGGTAAGTTTTTAGCACTTACGAAAGAACCATCTACTGCTAATGTAGTGTTAGCAGCTTTGCTGTTAGATGCTAAACTTGCTACAGGTACAGAATGTCCTTTTTCTTGGTAGTTTAATGAACCGTTAGCGATTTTACCATTTTTAACACTACCTTGGAAGTGTCCTTTATATCTTTTTAACAACAATGTACGTGCATCAGTTGCTTTTTGATCCATAGCTTTTAATGTATCACCTGCTGTGATAACTTTTTCTGCTGATTTCATAACACCTTGTGCTGATTGTGCTGTTGCTTTTGATGCACCACTAAACATTAAAGGTAGTGCCACTGCTGCTGCTTTTAAATAAGTTTTAATACTCATGTTTATATTTCCTCCTTAAAATAAAATCTCTTCGTTTTGTTCAATGTTGGTGAAAAAAAATTTTTGCTAATAAGTTTTTATTTAATTTACAAAAGTTAACAAAGTGTTATTTTTGATAGATTTATGGGTATGATAGAGTGGTTATGAATAAAGAAGAGAATAAAAAGCCTTGTGTTGAGGTATATACAGACGGTGCGTGCAGTGGTAATCCTGGTAAAGGTGGTTATGGTGCTGTACTTAGATATAAGACTAATAATGGCGAATTTGTTACAAAAGAACTTTCAGAAGGGTTTGAAAAAACAACAAATAACCGAATGGAAATATTAGGTGCTGTTGTTGCTTTGGAATGTTTAAAGAAACCATGCAATGTTACATTATGTTCTGATAGCAAGTATTTAATAGATGCATTAGAGAAGAAATGGCTTGATAATTGGATTGCCAAAGGTTGGAAAACTGCATCTAAAAAACCTGTTAAAAATGTTGATTTGTGGAAACGTTTAATAGAAGCAATGAAACCACATGACATTAATCTTGTTTGGGTTAAAGGTCATAACGGGCATGAATTTAATGAAAGATGTGATGAATTGGCTGTTTCTGCGTATAATTCAGAAAGTTTGCAAGTAGATTCTGGCTTTAATTCTAGTGATATTTAATTTATTTAACCACTTCTAAAACGTCATAATCTTCTAAGTATGGAAGATGTTCTTTTGTGATGATTTCACCAGGAAGTAAAATTGCAATCCCTGGAGGACATTCTGCTATTACCTCTGCAGAGATTCTACCAATAGCATCTTCTTTTTTTATTTCTTCTTTTTCTGCATAAAAAGCCGTTCTTAAATTCATTTTTATTTCTGGAATTAGCATTGGCATGTGTTTCTTTTGCTCTTTTGCAAAACGTTTTGAATAATCGTTGTTATTGATTTCTTCCAATGCATTTGCTAAATATTCAAATTCTTTCTGTTCGTTACCAATATTAGACAACAATAAAATGCCTCTATCTGATGCGGCTTCAACCTCAACATTGTAATCTTCTTCTAATATTGTTTCTAGTTGTGTGCCAGATAGACCATCTGCTTTAATAAATATTTTTGTTGCATCACAAACATCTTGTTTTAATTGATGAATATGTTCTAATTTATCAATTCTGCTTGTGAAATATTTTGCATTATCAATAGCAGTTTGTATGTTAGATAGACCTTCTTCTGTTTCAAGGTTTGCTCTAGCAGCATCAAGTCCTGCTAACAATATGATAGATGGACTTGTTGTTTGTAGAAGTCTTAAAGAGTGAACAAGTGCTTCAACATCAAGTTTTGTAGTTTTTGAAATATGTAATACAGATGTTTGCGACATGCTTCCACCAGTTTTGTGGAAAGATTGGACAACAATATCTGCACCATATTCTAATGCTGGTGTTGGTAACTCTTTATTAAATTTCCATAAAGTTCCATGTGCTTCATCTACCACAAGAGGAACATCATATTTCTTGCAGATTTGTGCAATTGTTTTTATATCAGAAATAACACCTTCGTATGTTGGGTTTGTTAACCAAACCATTTCAATATCATTATGTGTTTTTAGAAGATTTTCAATATCTTCTGGGCGAATTCTTCCCCATAATGACCATTCGTCAAGTTTTTCAGGGATAACCCATAAAGGTTCAGCACCTGATATAATCATGCCTGTTAATACTGAACGGTGACAGTTTCGGTTAACAATAATCTTTTTACCTTGCAAACTTAGTGCCATTGCAATAGAAATATTACCAACTGTTGAACCATTCAATAAGAACAGAGATTTTTGAGCACCAAAAAGTTCTGCACACAATTCTTCTGCCTCTTTTATAGGTCCTGTTGGTGGGTTTAAAGTCCCGATTCCGTCGAATTCATCTGTCATATCACATTTGAAAAATTTTTCACCCATAAAATCTTTAAATGGTTTATAAATTCCTTTACCTCTTGTATGTCCAGGAATATGAAAATGATATGAACCTTTTTTATACGCTTTTTCTAAGGCTTCAACAATAGGAGCCTTTACTGTTTTCTCTCTACCCATAGTTATGATTATATATCAAAAAAAGTTGGTCTAAAAAAATAAAATTCCTTAATCTCTCAGGAAGATGGAAAGAGTTCGAGAGATTAAAGAATAATGATTATATAACTAGAGAGGAAAGAAACAATCTTATGAGATTTGTTTCTGACATGTCCATGTTATCCATTTTTTTAAGCATGGCAAAAATATTAAGAAATGTAAACAAAGCGTCATGACATGGTTTCAGGCATGTCTTTGTTTAATATCTATTGAGCGTAGTTTTTGAAATGTTATAATTTTTTTGTCGAAATATAGAGGTATTGTGTATGGCTAAATATAATAACGTAGTAGTAAAGGATAATAGTGCAAATTTAACAAAGAAAAATGATATAGTTACAGTTGAAAATACATCTGGTGATGTTGTTATCAATACAAGAAGTGGTGGAAGTGATATTTTATTCTTTAAAGATGTTAATGATATTAGTGATTTAGAGTTTAAACATAGTGCTGATACAAAGGATTTGATAATAACAGTTGGTGATTCGCAAACTATTACTGTTAAAAATTATTTTTCTAATGTTGATGGTTCTTCAACAACATCTACTATAAAAAATATAAGATTGGCAGATGATAGACAATATTCTATTATTGGTAATGGTTTAGTTTCAACAGATGGAATTTCTTTTAATCAGAATAAAAAGGGTATTGTATCTGGTACTGTTTTTAATGATGTTATTGATAAATCAGATGTTGAAATAATTTACGGCAAAAATAATAAAGGTTTAACAATAAATGCTGGTTATGGCAATGATGTCATTACTGGTACAAAGAATAATGATGTAATTGTTGGTGGTAAGGGTAATAATACTATTAACTTTGATTTTACAAATGGATTTGGTAAAGATGTTGTTAAATTAACAAAAGGTGAAAATCTTAATCTAGCATTTACAAAAGATGGTTCAAGTATTGCTTATGATGATTCAAATATTACTTATACAAAATCTGGTAATGATTTAGTGATTACATATTTAGGTGATTCTAACAATTCTGTTACTATTAAAAAATATTTTAAAAATACTGGTGCAAATGTATTTTTTAATGATGTTTTGTTATCGGAAAAATTTATAGATGATATTGTTGTAAGTATTTCTGGTAGAAAAAATATTTATGGAACAAGTTACAATGATGAAATAACTGCAAGTCGTGGCAATGATAAAATTGTTGCAGGAAAAGGTGATGATATAATCCATACAAATGGTGGTACAGATACTATTTATTTCTTAGGTGATTATGGAAATGATGTTGTAGATGCAACTTCTACCAAAAAGGTTACGTTAAATATTAAAAAATTCGATGGTGAAAATTTTACAGTACAAGAAAATTCTAATAATAAAACTTTAATTTATACTTCTGATGATGGTTTAAATTCTATTCAATATCAAGATTTTGGTGGCTCTGATACGGCAGATTTGTACATAAAATCAGGTAAGAAAACTTATCATGTGACAAATGCAACTGAAAATGTTGATGATTCTTCTAGTAAGAGTAATAATATAGCATTTTTAGAAAATAATGTTGAAGAGTATAACGGTTCAAAAAATACTAAATTAACAAATTATATTTATGCAGATGGTGAAACAAAACTTAATTATAATGGTTCAAATGATAAATATATAGCAAATGGTGCAAATGATAATGAATATAATGTTTCATTAAATACAAAAACAAAACTTGAAATTACAGATAATGGTGGAAACGATACATTAAATCTAAATAGTTCAATTGATGATACAGTTTTGTTATTTGATGTTGATAAGGATTCAAATTTGTCAACTGATTCTGATTTAATTTTTGTTCAAAGAAAACAGTTTAATTATAAGAATATAAAGAATTTTATTAAAACAGATAATTTATCAGGTTCTATAATTTTGAATGATTATTTTGATGCTGGTGCAATTGAATCTGTAAAATCAAATGGTACAGATGTAAATATGACTGCTTGGATACAGAATGTTGCTAAAAATGTTGGTGAATGGTTAAAAGCAAATGGTAAATATTCAACAGTTGCAGAATGCTTACAAAAAGGTAAAAAATCAGAGATAAACCAATTATTAGGAATATTTAAGTCTGCATCATATACAAGTACAATGGAAGCATCATATCGTAATGACGTATATTTTGATAGAAATCTTTCAGATATGGTTTTATCAAAAGATGGAGATGATTTAGTTATAACTTCTAATGATACAGTATTAAATACTGTAAGTGGTTTCTTTAATGCAGAAAACACAAAAGATTTTTATGCAAAAAATGATAGTGGAGTTTTATCAAAATTTGAATATGGAGTAGATGATGCTCGTATTACGATAAAATCTGAAAATGGTGTATTTAATGGTACAAATTTTGATGATGATATAACTGTAACATTAGGCTTAGAAACTATTAATTTGAATGGTGGTAATGATGTTGTGAATTTCCAATATGGATATAACGGACAAAAAGATATAACAACATCAACAAATTCTAATGATACTTTTGTATTTGAGAATAAAACATTAAATGAATTGTTGTATTCTTCAACGGCTTATGATGCTGATCCATTTATTGTAAAACAAGGTGATGATTTAAAGATTGGTAAAAGTACCGATGACGTTAGAGATAATATTGAAGATGGCATGAATGTTATCACAGTAAAAGATTTTGCAAATAAGAAAAATAAAATTACAATTAAGGCTTCAGATGGTTCTATTGATGTAATTTCAGATGCAAGTGGAACAATTAATGGAACTGAAAAGAATGAGATTATCATTGGTACTGACAAAAATGATGTCATTACAAATGGTGGTGGTAATGATTTTATATATCTCGGAAAAGGTGATGATGAATTTAATTTAACCTCATCTAAGGATAAAACATCAGGTGAAGTTGATTATTCTTTTGTTTATTCAGAATCTGGTGATGATACATATAATACAGATATGACTTCAGGATTATACATTGAGGATTTGGGTGGTAACGATGTATTGAATATTAACAATACAGATATTACAAATTTGAAATGTATATTTGATGTTAAGAGTTCACTTTATACAGATTATAACTTCTATACTGATTTGTTTATGGTTGATTCAAACAAATTTATGTCTATTGCAATGGGTTTGGCATCTTCATTAGGTTCTTCAATGACTGCTGGTGATGCAATGAAATCTTTGCAAGGAAAATTCGGTTATGCTTGGATTGATGATTTTTATAGTGATGACCAAAAAATTGAAACTATCAATTTGAATGGTAAAGATATTACAACAGCGTTTGATTATACAAGTTCTGAAACAACATCAAATATTGGTGAAATTTACCAAAATATTGCAACATTCTTGGCTTCAAAAGGCTATCAAACTGCTTGGGAAGTTATTGATAAACAATCTAAACGTGATATGTTGAGTTTGTTTATGTTGTATAATGGTTATTCTTTGAATGATGTAAGTAATCAATCGTCTATGACTTCTAATATGGGTGGAAATTTATCATAGATGTGTTTGTAGCATAAAACTATTGAAAAACGAGTATCTCTTTGATAAAATATTACCAACAAAAAGGGGTAATAATTATGGGAAAACGAGTTTTATTATGTATAATGGACGGCTGGGGAATCAGCACAGGTACAGAAAAATATGATGCTACAAAATTATCACATCCGGTTAATGTACCGAAATTGATAAATGAAGAAGTTTCAACAAGAATCCATGCAGATGGACAATATGTAGGTTTACCAGAAGGTCAAATGGGTAACTCAGAAGTAGGTCACTTGAATTTGGGTGCTGGTAGAGTTGTTCACCAAGATTTATCAAAGATTAATCGTTCAATTAAAGACGGTTCATTCTTTAAAAATCCTAGATTTTTAGATGCAATTGCACATGCTAAAAAGAATAATTCATCATTACATTTGTATGGTTTAGTTTCAACTGGTGGTGTTCATTCATCATTAGATCATTTATTAGCATTGATTAAGATGGCTGCTGATAATGGTTTGACAAAGGTTTATGTACACGCATTCCTAGATGGTAGAGATACTCCACCGGCTAGTGCTTGTACATATTTGCAAGTTGTTGAAGATGAGTTGAAGAAATATAACTTACCACCTGTTGCATCTATCTGTGGTCGTTATTACATTATGGATAGAGATAACCGTTGGGATAGAGTTGAAAAAGGTTATAACTGCTTATTGTTAGGTGAAGGTGAAAAAGCATCTTCTGCTATCGAAGGCGTTAAAAAATCTTATGAAAATAAAGTAACAGATGAATTCGTATTACCAACAGTTATTGGTGGCGAAGAATCTCGTATTCACGATAACGATGCAATTATTTTCTTTAACTACAGACCTGATAGAGCAAGAGAAATTACTAAGGCAATCAACTTTGCTGATTTCGATGGCTTTGAAAGAAAGAAAGTATTAAAAAATATTTTATATACAACAATGACAAGTTATGAAGCTACATTTACATTCCCTGTAGCATTTCCAAAAGAAAAACTTGTTAACATTTTAGGTGATGTTTTAGAGGCAAATGGTGTAAATCAATTTAGAACTGCTGAAACTGAAAAATATGCACACGTTACATTCTTCTTTAACGGTGGTATTGATGAACCTCAACCTCACGAAACTCGTAAATTGGTTGCATCTCCAAAAGTTGCTACTTATGATTTACAACCTGAAATGAGTGCTTACGAAGTTTGTGATAACGTGCTTTCTGCAATAGATGATTCTAAATATGGATTTATCTTAGTTAACTTCGCTAACCCTGATATGGTCGGTCATACTGGAGTTTTAGAAGCAGCAGAAAAGGCTTGTCATGTTGTTGATGAATGTGTTGGTAAGATTGCTGATGCTTGTAAAGCAAACGGTATCACTATGATATTGACTGCAGACCATGGTAACGCTGAAGTTATGGTTGATGAAAAAACAGGCAAACCACAAACTGCACATACAACAAATGAAGTTCCATTTGTTATTATCAATGGACCAAAAGGCATTTCATTAAAGAATGATGGTGCATTATGTAACGTTGCTCCAACAGTTCTTGAATTGATGGGTATTAAAAAACCTGCAGAAATGGATTGCGATTCATTGATTAAAGAACCAGTTAAAGTATAGACATAGTAGTAGGTATGAAAATTTGACAGAAACGAAAGCTTTAGATATTGATTTATCTTTTAAAAAGAATAATGTTGATGAATTGTTCTTTAATTTAAGTGAAAATCCAAATGGGTTTAAAAACAAGGATTTTAGATATACATTAAGTTTGATTTATCAACTGGTAGAAGATGAGTTTGAGGGAATATTTTTAAGTCCAAATGCTCCTGTTAGAAATACAGATTTCTTTTTGATAAATGAAAATGATAAACTTTCGTTTTTTGTTACACCTACAAATAATTTTCAATATTATTTAAAATCTAAAGGTTCAATGTTCAGATTTTCTTCAAAAGAAGTTAATGGTGAAATCGGTTATATTATGCCTTTAGATTTGGTTTTGGATTATTTTGGCGGGTTTGGTGAAATTGTTGATTTTAGTTCTTTAACTCAAACTTTTGCTTATTTTAATAAACTTACTCAGTTTGTTATGAAGTTGGTTGAAAAATTATATTTTATTCCAACGGTAAAAAGAAAAGGAAATTTCTTTAGAATTGTTTATGAACCAATTATTTCTAACCAAAAAATTGCTAGAATTATCAATGATTTAGAAACTAATATTCCAGAAAATTTGTTTATCAAAGGTGAAAAACCAAAGAAATTTGTAAATGATTTTGTTCATGATTATTTGAATTACATTGTTTACAAATTTTTGAGTATCAAAAGTTATAGATTTAAAGATGTTAAATCTGGAAATTATTTAATCAAAGATTTAGAACAAAAATCATTGTTAAAAGGTAAGGATTTAGCTGAAAACTTTGACCAATGGTTTGATGAATTATATCTAGGTAAATATGATGTAATTCCATATTTCAAGATAAATAAATGTGATGATGATAATTTTGAATTAAAAATTTATATCAAAAATAGAAAATTGAACGAATCTGTTTTAATTGATGAGTTATATAAGACGGAAAAAGTTTGGGATGCTGAATCAGCAGATATTGCGAAGATTGTTGAAAAACAATTGAATTTCGCTAATCGTTATATGCCTGAATTAGAAAAATTGTTTGAAGATGAAGATAATTTATCTTTAAAATTGAATTTGGCTGAAGTGTATAAGATTATTGCTCAAACATCTTATTATTTACAAAAGGCTCAAATTGAGGTTATTTTACCAGATGAATTGAATAATATCATTATTCCTCGAGCATCTATCAATGCGAAGGTTAAGGCATCTCGTTCTGGTGACTTGATGGATATATTCAATACTGTTTCTTCAAGCAAGATTTCATTAGATGATATATTAGAGTTCAATTATGAAGTTTCTATTGGTGATGAAAAATTATCATTAGAAGAATTTAATGATTTGGTTGAACATAACAATGGTTTAATCAAGTACAAGGATATGTATGTTCTTGTTGATAAAGAAGAAGGTAAAAAATTATCTGAACAAATTCTTAATGCAGATCACAAGAAGATGACAAGATTACAGTTGTTACACGCTTCTATGTCAGGTAGATTACAAGAATATGATTTCAATTATGATGAAGCGTATGCAAATGTAATTAAAGATTTTGCGAAGGCTGTTGAGGTTGATCCACCAAAAGATTTGAAAGGTACATTGAGGGTTTATCAACAAACTGGTTTAAAATGGTTATGGACAAACGTATCAAAAGGCTTTGGTTGTTGTATGGCTGATGATATGGGGCTTGGTAAAACTATTCAGGTTATCAGTTTGATTTTGAAATTGAAAGAAGAAAATAAACTAAAAAGTCCAGCATTGGTTATTTGTCCAACAACTTTGATGGGTAACTGGATGAAAGAGTTCCAAATGTTTGCTCCAAACTTGAAAGTTGGTAAATATCATGGTTTGGACAGAAAATTAGATTTGAAACTTGATGTTATTCTTACAACTTATGCAATTATGCGTATAGATATTGAAGAAATGAAAAAGCATACTTGGGGTATGATTGTTGTTGATGAAGCACAAAATATCAAAAACCCTGATACTGCTCAAACAATGTCTATCAAAATATTGAAATCTGATATTAAGATTGCAATGACAGGTACTCCTGTTGAAAATAGATTAACAGAGTTATGGAGTATATTTGATTTTATCAATACTGGTTATTTAGGTTCATTGAAAGAGTTCCAAAAGAGTTATGCTATTCCTATTGAGAGATTTAAAGAAAAATCTAGGGCTGCAAAACTTAAGATGTCAGTATCTCCATTTGTTTTAAGACGTTTAAAAACTGATAAGTCAGTAATTTCAGACTTGCCTGATAAGGTTGTTATCAATGATTACTGTTACTTAACTAAGGCACAAACTATGCTTTATGAAAAGACATTGAACGATATGATGTCTAAGATTAGTGGTGTGTCTGGTGTAAATAGACGTGGTAATATCTTTAAGTTGATTACGTCATTGAAACAAATTTGTAACCACCCATATCAATTCTTGAAAGCAGGCGAAATGACAAAAGAAATGTCTGGTAAGATGGAAAAATGCGTTGATTTGGTTGGTTCTATTCTTGATAATAATGAAAAAACACTTATCTTTACTCAATATAAAGAAATGGGTGATATTTTAACTCAGATATTATCAGATGAATTTAATGAAACACCATTGTTCTTCCATGGTTCGTTGACTGTTGGACAGAGAGAAAAACTTATTGAAGACTTCCAAACAAAAGATGATAATCACGTAATGGTATTGTCATTGAAAGCAGGTGGTACAGGTTTGAACCTTACAAAGGCAACAAATGTTATTCACTATGATTTGTGGTGGAATCCTGCAGTAGAAGAACAGGCAACAGATAGAACGTACAGAATCGGTCAAACTAATAATGTAATGGTTCATAGAATGATTACATTAGGTACTTTTGAAGAAAAGATTGATGAAATGTTGAAGTCTAAAAAAGAATTGGCTGATTTGGCTGTATTTGAAGGCGAAAAGATTATTACAGAACTTTCAGACGAAGAAATTTACGAAATCTTCACATTGTCTGCTATTTAGAATAGTAGTTTATTTCTTTGAATACAAAGCAAATTATACGTATTATTTGTAAAATTACGTCATTACTTGATGTCTATATGAATGATGCTTTTTGTCATCTTGAGCAATATATTTTGCAAATTATACATAACTGTACAAATTCTAGCGAAAGATCTATAAAATAGATTTAATTTGTTAAATTGTTTCACAACATTTCTTTGATTATATTATTATAACTGTTTTCTTTCTTTCGGAGTTGCGAAGCCCAAAGAAAGAAAACAGTAGAAAAAGAAAGAAAAGGCACGCTAGAGTAGTCACGAAAATATTAGCACTCAACCATTGAAGCGAA
>JBNMJS010000046.1:0-15307 GCA_050873965.1 Cyanobacteriota bacterium
ACAAATAGGCTTAATCACTTAATTTGTTAATTAGTTGGTTAATTTCTTTGATTTTATCTTGAACATTTTCATTATTTGTAAATGATTCTGCAACGCATTTTTCTAAATGTGTTGATAAAATATTTTTTTCAATTGATTTTATTGCAGAACGTGCTGCTTTTAACTGGATTAAAATGTCTGGGCAGTATCTATGTTCATTTATCATTTTTTTTACACCCTCTAATTGTCCAATAACTCTGTTAAGTTTTGGAATTTCATTTTTATAATCTGGGTGTTCGTGATTTTCACAATGTTTATTTTCCATACATTGATTATAACATAAAAAGTGGCAGACCGGTCTGCCACTTAATTAACAGTACTGTTTAGAATGTTTACTTACATTCTTTTGGACAATTACATTTATCCTTTGTGCATTTGCAGTTATCGCCACATTGGCAGTTTGGACATTTGCAGTCTGGATTTGTACAGTTTCTCATAATGACTCCTTTCTATATACCCCCTATGGGTATATCTATATTTTTATTATACCCCATTGGGGTATTTTGTCAAGGCATAAATTTTATAAAACAAAAAACTAGCAATACATATATTTGTATTGCTAGTTAAAAGTAGTTATTTATTATAATTCTAGTTATTTAAACTATGAATTGGAGCAGGGATTCTACCTGCACGGTTAACAAAATCTGCTGATGAAAGGTTATTTACACTTACAATTGGTGCTTCACCAAGCAAACCACCGAATACAACTTTATCACCTACGTTTTTGCCAACGGCTGGGATAAGTCTTACTGCTGTTGTTTTCTTGTTAATCATACCAATTGCCATTTCGTCTGCTATGATACCAGCGATTGTTGTTGTTGGAGTATCTCCAGGAATAGCAATCATATCTAAACCTACAGAACATACAGAAGTCATTGCTTCTAATTTATCAAATGTTAAATAACCTTTTGTTGCTGCTTCAATCATGCCTGCATCTTCTGAAACAGGAATGAATGCACCTGATAGACCACCAACATAAGAACTTGCCATGATACCACCTTTTTTAACGGCATCATTTAACATTGCTAATGCAGCAGTTGTTCCGTGAGCACCGGCATGTTCTAAGCCCATTGCTTGGAATATTTCTGCAACACTATCACCAATTGCAGGTGTTGGAGCAAGCGATAAGTCAATTACGCCAAATGGTATGTCAAGTTTACTTGCTAAGTGTCTTCCAACAAGTTCACCAGTAGAAGTGATTTTGTATGCAGTTTGTTTGATAGTTTTTGCTAATGTTCCTAAATCAGCATCTTTACCTAAATTTTGTATTGCTGCTTTAACTACTCCAGGACCTGAAACACCAACGTTTAATGCACATTCAGGTTCGCCAAAGCCACAGTATGCACCTGCCATAAATGGGTTATCGCTAACTGAGTTACAGAAACATACAAATTTCGCAGCACCTAAACCATCTTCGTTTTTTGTTAGTTCTGCAGATTTTTTGATGATTTCAGAAACTTTTAAAATAGCGTCCATATTGATGCCGGCTTTTGAACTACCAACATTCACAGAAGAACATAGTCTGCTTGTTGTTGCTAATGCTTCTGGAATAGATTCGATTAGTGCTAGGTCACCTTTAGTACAACCTTTTTCAACTAATGCTGAATAACCACCGACAAAATCAACGCCAACTTCTTTTGCTGTATCATCAAGAGTTTTTGCAATCTTTACATAATCATAACTATCGCAAGCTTCTCCGATAATTGAGATTGGAGTTACTGCAATTCTTTTATTTACAATAGGAATTGCGTAGTCATCACCGATTTCTTCTGCATATTTAACTAAATTCTTAGAGTATTTAAGAATTTTTTCTCTTATTCTTTTGCATAAAACATTTATATCTCTGTCAATACAATCTCGAAGGCTTATCGCCATTGTTACAGTTCTAATATCAAGATTGTATAATCTTATCATATTGATAGTTTCTAAAACTAATTTTTCATCAAAGCTTTTCATATTTTGCACCTGTGCCTTGTCTTAAGAATTGATGTAACACTTCAAGTTTTTGTTCTTTAAGTACTAATCGCAATTCTACACGACGGCTTTGTTTGTAATCCTCTTTCCCATTAACCATAATTGGTTTACTAAAACTTGCACCTTCAACTCTTATTATATGAGTTAAGTCTTTATAATAAGGTTTTCCTTTGCATATAACGAACACATATTCTGCAACATTATATGCACGGTTCATTGATAGGTTCATATTTTTCATATATTGTTGTTCAGGGCTATACGCACCTCTAAATAGGTTTGAATCTGTATGACCTTGAATTACGATATATGTTATATATTTTTTTAAATCTGAATTAAGAACTGCATCAAAATATACAGGTAAAAATTTACCTAAAAATTGTCTGCCTGCTGGAGTCAATTCTGCACTATTAAGTTTGAACAATTCCAAATCAGAAATTTTTGCCATTCCACTAAATGGATCAATTTCAACATCAATCTTTTTGTTAGATGGCATTTGTTTTTGTACTTCTTCTGTTATTTGTTGAATTTCTTGTGATGTATCAGTATCAGTCTGTTCTTTTTTCTCGATAGCATTGATATTTTGCTCTTGCATTTTAGCGACAACTTGTTGAACGGCTTCTCTAGTTGCTTTTGCTGCCTCAGCACCAGCACCTTGACCAGTATTGGCACAGAATGCAAAGAATAAAGTAGCAAAAATCATAAACATACCGATGAATAAATCGGACATTGTTACCCAGAAAATATTGCCTTCTGCTACTTGTTTTTTTTGTCTGACTTTTGCACCCATGATACTCTCCTAGAATAATCCACCTAATTCATCGCCACCATCAGATTTTTTAGACATTGTATCATTCAATGTGTTTACACCAAAGATTAAACTATCAAGGTATGGCATAATAACATTTGCCAAATCTTTTTGGATAGAATTTGCAAATGATTTTGGTATGGATTTAAGAATTGTACCATTTTCGTGGTTTTGTATTTTTGATGTTTTAAGTAAGTCGATTAAGAATGTTTCTGTTGACGTAATATTGAACAATGACGCCAATTTTTGTTGAACTCGATTACAAGCAGGCATCAAAATCATTGATGACATCAATTTTTCAATAAGTGTAAATGATAAACAAGAACCAACGGCAAGTACAGAACACATCGCAGCAACTTGCATGTCTGCTACGAATTCTGCAACAGTATGGGTAATTGTTTCTGCTGACGTGAAGTCAAGCAAACCGAATGCTGTACCGATTTTGATGAATGTGAATAATGGACCAAAACCTGTTAACAATTCTGGTAATACACCAACAAAGTTTTTGTTATAGAACGGATAAACCATTGTATCTTCGTTGAAATAGTATGGAATATCTGTTGTTGTTTGGATACCTGATACACTTTCTGATACGTTTTCATATTCAATCTTGTCTTCTGTATCTTGGAATGCAATGGTATCAGAGAATACTAACGCATCTTTGAAGTCATCAAAAACCTTTGTTGTACATGGATTTGTTGACAAAATTTGTTTGAATTCTTCATATCTGTATGACAAGTTATTCTTTGTAAATGCTTCTAAATCAGCATACAAAGTATCTAAATTCTTTTTAATGTTTAAATATCTTTTCAATGTATATGTTAAACCTGAAATAAATGTTGTCAGGATAATTATAATTGGTGGGTCTTTTAATAATTTTAATATAAAATCCATGTTATTCTCTCCTGATTTCGATTGTACCACAAATTTCCTAATAAAACTATACGTAAAATGCTTGATACAAATTATCAGCGTTGTATAATAGAAATATGATTAAAAGAAGATATTCAAAACAAATCTCAATTGGAGATGTAAAAATAGGTGGAGATGCTCCAATATCTGTCCAAACAATGTGTAATACAGATACTCGTGATATTGAAGCAACATTGAAACAAATAAAAGAATTTGAAGAAGCAGGTTGCGATATTGTTAGGCTTGCAGTTTTAAATAAAGATGCAGCAGAGGCTATCAAAACATTAGTTAAAAAAACTACAGTTCCTCTTGTTGCAGATATTCATTTTGATTATAGATTGGCTATACAATGTATAGAAAATGGTATTCACGCTCTTAGAATTAACCCTGGAAATATTGGGAAACGTGAACATACAGAAAGTGTTGTGAATCTTGCAAAAGCAAATAATGTACCTATTAGAATTGGTATTAATGCAGGTTCATTAGAAAAAGAATTGAAAGCACGTACCGATATGACTCTTGCAGAAAAAATGGTTGAAAGTGCAATGGGACATATTAGAATTTTAGAAGACTTAAATTATGATAATATCAAAATTTCGTTAAAATCTTCTGATGTGCCTACTACAATTGATGCTTATCGTATCATAGCAAAGAAAGTTGATTATCCTTTGCATGTCGGTGTAACTGAGGCTGGTACGCTTAAAGGTGGTTTGATAAAATCATCTGTTGGTATTGGTACATTATTATCAGAGGGTATTGGTGATACAATTAGAGTTTCTTTGACAGAAAATCCTGTTGAAGAAGTTCATGCTGGTTGGGGTATCTTAAAGGCTCTTGGTTTAAGACAAAGAGGTGTAAATTTTGTATCTTGCCCAACTTGTGGTAGAACTCAAATTGATTTAATTAATCTTGCAAAAAAAGTTGAAGAACGTTTTGCAAATTTAGATTTGCCTATAACAATTGCAACAATGGGTTGTCCAGTAAATGGACCAGGAGAAGCTGCACATGCTGATTATGGTATTGCTGGTGCGATTGGTGAAGGTTACATTTTCAAAAAAGGTGAAACTATTCTTTCAAGAATTCCGGAAAATCAATTGTTGGATAAGTTAGAAGAAGTTATTAAGGCTGATTACAATTTATAATAATGGCGATGATGTTGCTAAACATGTAATATTGTTTATTCCGTTTGCGTTTAATTCTTCTATCATAGATTCAAATGTTGAACCAGTTGTGCAAATATCATCAATTATTAAAATTGGTTTATTTAATAATTCTTGTGTATTTATTTTGAATGCTTTATTAAGATTTTTCATTCTTTCTTTTCTTGAAAGTTTATATTGTGGTTTTGTTTCTTTGATACGTTCAATGAGTTTGTAGTTTGGTGTAAATCCATTTAGTTTACAAAATTCTTCTGCAACAAGTTGCATATGGTTATATCCACGTTGTTTTTCTCTCGTTTTGTACAATGGAACAGGTATAACTTGAAAATCAGTTTCTAAATGTTCATTTTCTATTATTTGTGAAAAGTATTCCCACATAAATTTTGCTTGGTAATATGCTAAATCTTTCTGACGATGATATTTTAATCCACGTATCATTTTTTGTAAGTTCTTTTCATATACACCTGCTGTATAGATTTTTACTCCGAGAATATTTCTATCAACAGAATATTCGTTGAACATCAATTGGTCATAACATTTAGAACACATTTTCACGCATTCTTTGTTTGAGCCACAGAAATAACAACGTTTTTTATAAATATAATCCAGTAAATTATTTATAAATTTCTTAAATCTTTCCATTGATAATAATTTATCTAAAACATAAAACTAATAAAAGTGAAAAAAGTTCTAATCTATTTAGATGATATTCAAAACAATTTTGTTATTTTTTTTCAAATTATGCCGTAAAGAATAATATGGAAAACCAAAAGGTTTTTCATACCTCCTCCCCAAGTCTAGTAGCCGCTCTAACAAGACGGCTTTTTTTTATGGATTAAATTTGTTTTTTATATTATGTCGATTTGCTATTGTATATCGACATGAATTTTGGGTTAAATCTATTGTTATTATTACAATTCGTGTAACATTATTATTGATTTATGTTTTTATGTGATAAAATCATCTTACAACAGATATTTACTACAATATAAGGAGTATTAAAATGTTCTGTCCAAACTGTGGAAAACAAATCAATGATAATTCAAAATTTTGTGCTTATTGTGGACATAAATTTGAAGAAAAATCTCATAATGAATCTGAAATGTTTCAACATTCATATTATAAAGAATCATATATAAAAGATGCAGAAAAAAAAGAAATAAGACGTGAAAAAGAATTCTCACTAGGTGAAAGTTTCGTTAAAGGTGTCGCTTTAATGTTTGCTATATGTATTGGATTTTTTGCATTATTGATGTTCAAAAATTATTATTTGGGCGATATGTTAAATTTGGATAAAATGAAATATCAACAATATGTTGAAGATCCATCAATGATTCCTGAACTTACTCAACCTGAAACATTAAGTGGTTTGGTTAATAATTTGAAAGATGTACAAAATTTCTTAGCATTATATTTGAAAGTTTCAGATGGTGATATGGATACAAAATTAGAAACTTTTGATAAATATAGAAAAGAACTTTTAAAATTACAAAATTTTGATAATACAAATTTACTTCAAGAAAATGTAAAATATCAAATTCCACGTGATGAAAAAGAATTTAAAGCAACAAAAAAACAGTATGATAAAGTTCTTTCAAGGGTTGGTTTAACTATTGTTGCCGATGAAAGTTATTCAAAATATCATTTAGAAGAAGATAATAGGTTTACATACAAGAAATTTGGTAAATATTTGCCAAGTGATATTAGTACATATTTAAAATTAAGAGCAAAACATTATCATCAAAGTGTGTTTGGTGACAGTTTAGTTATCAAACCATTTGAGATGGCTAAGCGTATAGGTGATTATGAAAACTTTATGAATTCTCATAAAGAATTTAGATATATTGATGAAGTTCAAGATTTGTTATTCTCATATTCATTTGCATATGCTTTCACTTCTGATAGAACTAACATGGTTTATATTAACAAGAAGACATTTGTTAAGAGTGATAAGAAGTTTATGAAGAAATATTCATCATCACAATTAAAGACTATGTTCTCTCATTTAGCAACATCTGCAAATGGTATATCAGAAAGTCAGTTTGATGATATGTATCCTTACGAATATCAAAAAAATCTTGATGCATTAAGACCAGAAAAAGCAGATTTGAGTGATATATTCACATTAGTTCGTAAAAATATTACTCAATTGAAATCAGATGCAAGTTATTTATATATGTATATAGCATCTACAAATACTTGGATACCTTATGATGCAACAAAAACATTGAAAAAAGGTGATATAATTCTTGCTCAATCAGAAGATGGATTTGATATTATAGATTATAAATATAAGAAAACTAATCAAACTATTAGACCAGAAGAAAATGCTAAATTCTTTATTAAATTAGGTCAATTGTTTGCTTATTCTCCAACACATTTAGAGATAAGTGCATTAGAAAATATGTATGGTAGTTTTAGTTTCAAAAGATTATCTCCAAAATCTATAAAGAAAATATTCCCTAATGTTTTAATTATTAATATTGATACGTTTGGTGATACATCTGTACAGATTGATAAGCCATCAGGTGTAAAAACTTATATGTTAATATCTACATCGGGTGTAAATTATGAAGGATATAGATTGAGTGGTAATGTTCGAATGGGTGAATTAAGTAATATATTCACTATAACATCTGATGAAAATACTCAAGTTAATTGGACATCTGATACAGATGGTGAAAATTATCATATGTATTTTATTACTCAGCAAGCAGATGTACCATCACAACAATCTGAAACAGTTCCATCAAACAATACTGATTCAACACAAACTCAAACATTAAATAATTAATTATAGGGTTTATTCAGTATCAAGTTTATGCTAATCTATTTTTATGAAAAAAATAGCTTTAGTTAGTCACGGTTGTGCAAAAAATCTTGTAGATTCAGAACTTATGTTAGGACTTTTGTCTGAGAATGGTTATGGAATAACCTTAGATGAAAGTGATGCTGATATTGTAATTATAAATACTTGTTCATTTATTCATGATGCTGAAAAGGAATCGGTTGATTCGATATTAGAGATGATAAATGATGGTAAAAAGGTTATAATTGCAGGTTGTCTAGCACAAAAACATGGTGAGGAATTAAAAAAGGCAATTCCTGAAATATCTGCTCTTGTTGGCACAACAGATTTTACAAAATTAATTAATGTAATTAAGGCGATTGAAAATGGCGAAGAATATATTGAGGAAGTTAGCAATCAGCCTGAATATATTTATCCGGAAAATATTAAAAGACAACAAATTACTGTTGGTTCAAGTTCATATATAAAAATTGCAGATGGTTGTAATTATCGTTGTGGATATTGTATTATTCCATATTTACGTGGTGATTATCATTCAAGAAAAATGGAAGATATTATTGCAGAAGCAAATGAACTTGTGAAAAAAGGTGTTACTGAAATTATTTTAATTGCTCAAGATACAACAGGTTATGGTGTTGATTTATATAAAAAACCAATGTTACCTGAATTATTGAGAGAGTTGAATAAAATAGAAAATCTTGGTTGGATTAGAATTATGTATGCTTATCCGACTCAAATGACAGATGAATTGCTTGATGCTATTGCACAATGTGATAAAGTTGTTAAATATGTTGATATTCCATTGCAACATTCACATCCTGATATGTTGAAAAGAATGAATAGACCATCTTTTGATTATGTTCCTATGATAGAAAATATCAGAAAACGTGTTCCTAATGTTGCTATTAGAACGGCATTTATTGTTGGTTATCCTGGAGAAACAGAAGAAGAATTTGAACATCTTTATAATTTTGTTAAAGAAATGAAGTTCAATAAAATGGGTGTATTTGAATATTCTCGAGAAAAAGGTACTCCATCATATAGTATGAAACCACAAATTTCTAAAAAAGTTATGAAAGAACGTTATAATAAATTGATGGAACTACAACAAGGTATTTCAAAAGAAATTAATGAAAGTTTCATTGGTAAAACAATTCCTTGTATTATTGAAAGTTTTACTGATGATGGATATGTTGTAGCACGTTCTCAAAATGATGCTCCTGAAGTTGATGGACTTGTTTATATAAAAACAGATGAACCATTAGTTCCAGGTGATATTGAAGATGTTAAAATTATTGATTGTGATGAGTACGATTTAATTGGTACTTTATAATTACCCTGAAAGGCAGTTGCTAAAAATAACTGTATAGAAAATAATTCAATTATGAAAATTGTAATTATTGGTGGTGTTGCAGCAGGTGCAAAAGCAGCTGCAAAATCAAAACATTTGTTGCCTGATGCTCAGGTTGATATTTATACTCAAGATACGCATGTGTCTTATTCATCTTGTGGTTTGCCGTATTTTGTTCAAGGAAATTTTGAGGATTATAATAATCTGATTATTAGAACGCCTGAAAGATTTGCAAAAGATGGAATAAATGTTCATTTGAGAAATAGGGTAACTAAGATTATTCCAGAGTTAAAGCAAATTATGGTTCACGATTTGGAGTCTGATTTTGAATTCGTTGTTGATTATGACAAATTAGTTATTGCAACTGGTGCAGTTCCATTTATTCCAAATATAAAAAATGTTAATCTGAAAAATATTTTTAAACTAAGAACGTTAGAAGATGGAGTAAAGTTAAAAGAAAAACTTGTTCAATCCAAAAATGCAGTTATTATTGGTGGTGGTTTTATTGGTTTAGAATTATTAGAAGCATTTGTATCTAACAAGGTTAAAACAATCTTAATAGAAAAATCTCCTAAAATTATGCCAATGTTAGATGAAGAACTTTCGACAATAGTACAGGATTTCGTTAATTCTATGTATCCAGAATATACAAGAATTATTAATGAAAATGGCGTTGTAGAATTTATTGGAGAAAAAGAAGTTCGAGCAATTAGACTTGAAACTGGTGAAATAATGGATACTGACTTTGTATTGTTATCAGTAGGAGTTAGACCTGTTATTGATATTGCAGAATCGGCAGGTGTGAAAATTGGAACTACTGGTGCAATAAAAGTAAATAGTAGAATGGAAACGAATATAAAAGATATTTATGCTTGTGGTGATTGTATAGAAGAAGTTTATGCAATGACAGGTGTGCCGGCATGGATTCCACTTGGTTCAACTGCGAACAAAGAGGGACGTTGTGCTGCTATGAATTTGTGTGGTGTTGTTGATGATTTTGAGGGCGTTTTAGGCTCTGCCGTTACAAAGTATTTTGGATTAACAATTTCTATGACTGGGTTTACTGAAAAATTTGCAAAAAATAATGGATATGATGCTGTTTCAATAATGATAACAAAACGTGATAAGGCTGGTTATATGCCTGATGCAGAAAATGTTACTTTAAAATTGGTTGTTGATAAAAGAAATCACAGATTGTTAGGTGGGCAAGCAATTGGTTGTGGTGATGCTGACAAACGTATCAATACACTTGCTGCCGCTATATTAAATGGAATGACAGTAGAGGAGTTGGCAGGTGCTGATATTACTTATGCTCCACCTTTTTCAACAAGTATTGACCCATTGATTTCTGCTGCAAGATTGCTTGTAGATAAATTAAAAAAATAAAATTTTGTTCTTGCTTTTTTATACGAAAAAAGAGGAGAACAATTTGTTCTCCTCTTTCAAATTCTATTTATTCGCTTAAACTATACAGCAACTTTCATTGAATTAGTAATGATTTCGTTAAAGCTGTCAGCTTTCAAGCTAGCACCACCGATTAAAGCACCATCGATGTCTGATTTTGTCATTTGTTCTTCGATAGTGTTAGGTTTTACAGAACCACCGTAAAGGATTCTGATAGCATCAGCAGTTTCAGCGTTAGAAATTTCTTTAACAACGTTTCTAATCATAGCGATAACTCTGTTTGCTTCAGTAGCATCACAAGATTTACCAGTACCGATAGCCCAAATTGGTTCATAAGCGATAACTGATTTAGCGATATCTTCGTTAGAAATACCTGCTAATGCTGCTCTGATTTGGCTAGCGATGTGTTCATCAGTTACACCTGATTCTCTTTGTTCAAGAGTTTCACCACAACAAATGATTGGTAATAAACCACCTGCTAAGATTGCTTTAGCTTTTTTGTTAATCATTTCATCTGTTTCTGAGAAGTATTGTCTTCTTTCAGAGTGACCAATAATAACATATTTGCATCCGATATCTTTTAACATTTCAACAGAAACTTCACCAGTGTATGCTCCAGATGATTCCCAGTGACAGTTTTGAGCTGCTAAAGCGATTTTACCACATTCGCAACCAGATAACATATCTGATACTACTGCTAATGATGTGAATGTAGGTGCTACAATTACTTCTGGTAATTGGTCTGCACTTATATTGTGTAATACTGATTTAATCCCTGTGATAAGTGATTTTGCATCAGCTTGTAATAAATTCATTTTCCAGTTTCCAGCCATAATAGGACGTCTTGACATAATTTTCTCCTTTTTTATAGTAACCATACCAAAAGTTTAAAATAAAAATACTTTACTATCAAGTAGATAATGACTTAAATTTAATACTTATATATTGTGGAATTATTCTTATATTTAAGATAAAATTAACAAGTGAATTAAAAGAGAGGATAGCAAGATGACAGTATTAAAAATACAAAGATTAGAACATAATAAAATTTTACCTGAATATAAAACAGAAGGTGCTGCTGGCATGGATTTATGTGCTGCAATATCTGAACCTATTGAATTAAAACCATTAGAAAGAAGATTGATTCCTACAGGTTTAAAAATTGAATTGGAACATGGTTATGAAGCACAAGTTAGACCTCGTTCTGGTCTATCTATTAAACACGGTATTACTTTAATCAATTGTGTTGGTACAATAGACGAAGATTATAGAGGTGAAGTATGTGTGCCAATCGTAAATATTTCAAATGAGGCATATACAATCCAACCAGATGAAAGAATTGCTCAAATGGTCATTGCAAGAGCAGAACAAGCAAAGATTGAAGTTGTAACAGAATTAACTGATACAGAACGTGGTGAAGGTGGTTTTGGTTCAACTGGTAAATAGTTAGATTGAAATTTTTGATATAAAAAGAGTTCGATTTTAGGTCGAACTCTTTTTGTTATGTTTAATTTATTGATTATACAGTATAATTTGAATCAACTTTTTCGCTGATAACACCGTGACGTTTGCCAAGTTCTGTGTATTCTTGGATTTTACCTCTTAACCAGTCAAATCTTGCTTTGTAAGAGTTTTCGATACCTTCGCTTAATGCTTGTTTGTTACCAAACCATTCTTGTGCAGTTTCAAATGCATCAGCTGTTTTTTCACCGTTGAAGTTTAATGCTTCTTCATAAGAGTGAGTATCTTTGTCCATAAAGTCAACGAAGATTGAGTTAGCACCTTTGTTGTCACCACCACGATTGTATTGGTGAAGACCATCTGTTAAACCACCTCTTTTGTTAACAACAGAGATAGCACCACTGTTATATCCGATTTCTTTGTGAACTAAACCACAAGGTTCGTCCCAACTTGGCATACTTGAGAAGTCTGACATCATTTTGCAACCATCATATCTACCAGCTTCTGAGAATACACCGGCAAATACCATTCTGTCAGCTGCTTTAGGATCCATTTCTCTTACTTTGCCTTTAACTTCCATGAACTTGTTGATGAATGATTCATCACCAATACCTTGTAAGTAGAATACAGGTGGGTTAGATTTGTCATAGTTGCCACGTGCATAGTATTTTTGGATACCTTCTGCCCAAATATCAATACCTTTTTGGTCAACGATTCTACCAGCCATACCAAATACCATTGTGTTTTCATCAACACCAGTAAGATCTGTATGTTCAAAATCTCTTACTTTAAGAGGGTTATCTTTGCCACCAGTTGCTCTTGCTGTATTGATATCTTCTACAACTTTTTTAAGATAAACACCTTTGTTGTTTTGGTGTGCTGCGTATGGATTTAAGATTGCTTCATCTGCAGATTTTAATGAACCTGGTTGTAATCCTAAATCTGATTCAAGTTTTCTTGCTTTTTTCTTAGTAAGAATATTGTTAACTCTGTCACAACCGTTTGTGATACCTTTTGCTGTTGGATATTTACCAACTTCGTCTGGTCTGATACCACTAGCCATTGCGATTTCGTCTAATTTACCTTGATTTGCGTATTGTCCAGTTCTACCTCTTAATGCTGCTAATGCATAGTTTGTACCACCCATTGCTGGATTGTTAGCAGCTTCATTGAAGTTACCTCTTGATACGAATACGATATCATCAGAATATGTCATAGCCATTGTTTGTGGGTTGATATTGTTGCCAGAGAACATACCGTTCATCAAGTGACCTGGCATATCAGCCTTTTGTGGCATCCAAGCATTTTCTGTGATTTTTGCTGCGTGTTCACCAAACATTACGTTCAATAATTTTGGTTGAGAATGCCATACAGCACCTTGTAATCTGAAGTTATGCATCAATGTTGTGATTGGTGTATTTTGTAATTTATCAGCAGCTTCTGGTTCCATACCCATTGCTTTTCTTGCAGGTGTTAACAATCTTGTCATTGCTGATAATGCACCTGTGTGCCAATCGTTACCAATAATCCAATCAGCTCTTAAGTTTTTGTCTGATGTTTCATGGTTATTTACAAGGTTTTCATACATATATTTACAGAAGTAGATATTTCTTTCAGTTTCACCTGCTGCTGTTGTTTGGTCGTTATAGATGTTTTTAACTTTACCATCTTGAACAGGTCCGTCCATTCTGAATTTATCGTTTTTGTAGAATACGGTTCTATATTTAACTTCTGCTCTTGGTAATTCACCCTTTTCTTTTGGTGCTATGAAACTTACTAATGGAGTATCATAGTTTTTACCTTGTTCTAATGTTTCTTTGATTGATTTTGCTGTTTCTGCATCAAATTGAACTAATGTATCTTCATAATCAACTGGAGCGCGCATTTCATCTGACATGTAAACGCCAACTCTTTCAGTTGTTTTACCATTTTCTGTGTAGATTGGTACATTCATTTCATCAATTTTGTTTAAGGTTGCCATTTTGTTTTCTTTGCCACCTTTTTTGCTGATGTAATCGAATTTACCATCTGGACGTTTAACGATGCTGAAGAAGTTTGAGTTTTCAACTTGACCAAGATACATTGGAGTATCTACAATTAATTCAGCTTTTTGTTTATTGTTGATTACAGCACCTAAGTTTGCAGTCAATTCTTTAGGAACGATTGCTAAACCACCAGTTTTTGCAAATCCAGCGAACTCAGCAGTTGGAACTCTTATCATTGCATTTTCTGGTAAGTCTATAGGTTTTGTAGCTCCTAAAATTCTTCTTGTTGATTCTGATCTCAATGTTTCTGTTAATTTACCTTCGTTAACACCATAACCGTGCATTACTGTTGCAAGGTTCATGTGCATACCGTTAACTTCTACATCTCTTGTTAATATATTAGATACGACTTGAGGTGCTTTAACTGCTCCTCTTAAGCTATTAATTTCACCTTTAACATCGCCAATTTGTTGTGATACTTGACCTTTAAGCTCTCCAACAGTTCTTTCTGTATTACCTTGAACTGTGTTTAGTGTATTTGTCATGTTTCTTAGGTTTTCTTCTAATGATGATTGTGCTTTTTTAGATTCTGTTAGTTCATGTGTAAGATTTCTTACCTCATTTTGAAGTCCTTTGTTAGGTTTTCTCGTTAATGCATAAGCAGACAAACCTAATGATGCTAATGCAACAGCTGATGTAACAACTGGTAAAGTTTTGCTCATACCGTTTGATTTCTCTGGTGCCGGTACTACATTGTTGTTTTGAACTGGCGTATTATTTGCCGCTTTGAATGTACTACGATGAGCATGAGAACGATTTACATTTGTAACACTTAAGGAATTCATATAGACCTCCTAACAGAAAACACTAAGATTTTTTAATAAACACTAACCATATATATTTTAACACGGTGAAACTTTATTTTTTGCCTAACTATAACAGCATGTTAAGTAATATTAAGTAAAATTTTGTAAATTTGTGACACTGACAGGCTAAGCAGTGCATGCATTTTACGGATTTTTTAAAAATTCTTGATATATTTTGTATGTTACATTTTTATATATTGACTGATAGTGACTATCAAGTTATAAAATAGAAAAAATATGAATGAAAAAGGAGAGAAATAAATGTTTAAAAATTTTAAAAAATTGTTTACCGTTGTGCTTTCTCTGATTATATTGCAAAGCGTGTCACAGTTAGGTGTTCAGGCAAATATGTTGGATAAAGTCAACAGTCCTAAAGATGTTAAAAAATTGAATGTTAAAGAAATGAATGAATTGGCAAGTGATATTAGGGCTGGAATCTTAAATAAAGTTAATACTATTGGTGGTCATTTGGGACCTGATTTAGGTATTGTAGAAGCAACGATTGCTATGCATTATGTTTTTAATTCACCAAAAGATAAGT
>JBNMJS010000047.1:0-14702 GCA_050873965.1 Cyanobacteriota bacterium
ATATACAAGAGGATATGTATAACTATGTCTATGGATGCTGTACAACCTAAAACTCAATCATATATGGCTGCTCGAATGAGTTATAAACCTGGTAAAAATAAAGGTTTACAACGTAAGAGTGCTTTAGAGTTGGCAAAAGAACGTGCAGATAAGGCAAAAGAGAAGGCAGAAAAGGAAAAGGAAGCAGCTGAATCAGATGCTGAAAAATCAGCAAGTAATTATCGTAATGTTTTATTAGCCTGTCAAAAAGAATTTGATGACTTTATGAATAGGTTGATATGGAATATTTACAAAAAATATATAAAAGAAAAAGCACTTGATAGTAGTGAATCTGAGGCTGTTGAAGCAGTTGAAGATACATCAAATGTTGGAGGTAGTGCAACATTAAAAGCTAATGAAAAGAAATATCAGGCCTATATTGATAAATATGCAGCACAGTATAAACTTGATCCAAATTTAGTGGCATCTGTTATTACAATAGAATCTCATTGGAATCCAAATGCACGTTCATCTGCTCAATGTAATGGGTTGATGCAAGTAAATTCTCATTATGTGGGTGGCGATTTATTTGATCCTGAAACAAATATTAGAGAAGGTTGTAAAATATTACGTGATTGTATGAATGCATATCCAGAATCTTTAGACCACGCTTTAACTGCATATAATTGCGGTATTGCTGGTGCAAAAAATAAATCAACTTCAAGTTATGCAACTAAAGTAAATAATGAATATAGTAATCGAAAATTATTAGCACAAAATTCATCATCATCTAGTGGTTCACATTTGAATTATCAAGCATAATATTTATAATTCTCCTTTTTCATGTTAGAATTTTACCTAAGAGAAGGGACAATGAATTATGGAAAAATTTTATGCAACTACTGCGATAGATTATGTAAATGGTGCTCCTCATATTGGACACGCTTATGAAAAAATTATTTCAGATGTTATATATAGACATTTTACTCAAAGGTGTAATAATACTTTTATGTTAACAGGTACTGATGAACACGGTATCAAGATTCAAAAGACTGCTGCATCTAGAGGTATTACTCCAAAACAATTATGTGATGAAAATTCACAAAAATTTAAAGATGCTTGGAAAGCATTAGATTTTGATTATTCTCATTTTGTTAGAACAACTGATGAACAACACGTTAAAGTTGTACAACATATATTCAAAAAATTAGTTGAACAAGGTGATATTTATAAAAATGCATATACAGGTTTATATTGTAGTGGTTGTGAAGCCTTTTTAAGTGAAAAAGATTTGACAGAAGATGGACTTTGCCCTGACCACTTGAAAAAGCCTGAAGTTGTTAGTGAAGAAAATTATTTCTTTAAGTTGACAAAGTATAAAGATTCTATTGCAAAGCATATTAAGCAAAATCCTGAATTTATTGTACCTGCATTTAGAGCAAATGAAGTACTAAATCAACTTGAAAATATTGAGGATATTTCTGTATCACGTGCTAAAACTAACGTTGATTGGAGTATTGATGTTCTTGATGATAAAGAACAAGGTATTTATGTATGGATTGATGCTCTTTCAAATTATATAACAGCAATTGGTTATGATGTTGATGGAAATGAATCTGAACAATTTAAAAATTTATGGCCGGTTGATGTTCATATTATTGGAAAAGATATTTTGAAATTCCATAGTATTTATTGGATAGGTATTTTGATGGCATTAGGTTTGCCATTACCAAAACATATTTTTGCTCATGGTTGGATTACTATTGATGAAACAAAGATGTCTAAATCATTAGGTAACGTTATTTCTCCAACAAGTGTTTTGGAAAATTTTGAATTAGATAAACCTGATGCTTTTAGATATTATATGGCTACTTCTGCACCATGTGGAAAAGATGGTAATTATTCAGACATAGATTTCAAAGAAAAAGTTAATGCTCATTTAGCAAATTCGATGGGTAATTTGTTAAATAGAACGTTATCAATGCTTGTTAAATACTTTGATGGTGATGTTAAAGCTGAATTTAAAGTACAATCTGAGTTGTTTGATAAAGCATTAGAAACAGTAAAATCAGTAATGCATCATTTTGATTATTTTGAAATACAAGAAGCAGCACAAAAGATTATGGAACTTGTTGATGATACGAATAAATATGTAACTGATAATGCTCCTTGGACATTGGCGAAGAATGGTGAAATGGAAAAATGTGGTCAAGTATTGACTACTGTATTAGATATTATGTGTATAGTATCTTCTTTGATTTATCCATATTGTCCAAATATTGCTGAATCTATGGCTGAACAATTGTCTTATGATTTAAAATCTGTTAAATTACAAGATATTAAGACAGATAATGTAAAAGTTGGTCATTTGATAGATAAGGCTGATATAAAACCAGTATTCTTAAGAGTTGACAGTGAATTAGCAGACAAATCTGCAAAGAAATAATAATAAATAAAACAAAATAAAAATAAAGACCTCTGTATAAGAGGTCTTTATTTTTTATTCGTAACTTTTTCTATGTTCATTTGGGTTAACGTGTGTTTCCCAATTTATTTTCATTCGTCTTAAATATGCTCTTAAACCTAATTCTACTGTGTCAGGTGCTTCTTTAAAACTTGGTTCACCACTGTAGCCAACTCTTGATTTCATATTTAAATCAAATCTATCAATGACTTCTTTTGGTAAGACACTCTTGGGCTTTACTGTCTTTGTGGCAGTAAAGTTAACATTGTTGACTCGACTAGGAGTCGAATTGTTGCTGATTGTTAACATTTTTACTCCTTATATAATCCCATTTCTATGACTTTTTTGCAAATTCTAACAGTATTTAGTGCTGCACCAATTCTAAGGTTATCTGCTACGCACCATAGAGAAATACCGTTATCGAATGCAATATTTTTTCTAATTCTGCCAACGAATACTGGATCAACGCCATCAGCATCTCTTGTTGTTGGGTATTCGTAGTTCTTAATATCATCTATTACTTTTACACCGAAAGCATTACTTAAAATTTCTTTTACTTCTTCTGGTGTAATATTTTCTTTAAATTCAATATCAACTGCTTCTGAGTGACCTCTATATACAGGAACTCTAACAGCAGTACAAGAAATAGGAGTATTTTCATCTAAGTGTAAGATTTTCTTAGTTTCGTTTGTAACTTTCATTTCTTCTTTTGTGTATCCGTTTTCTTCAAAAACGTCAATTTGTGGAAGAACATTAAAAGCGATAGGCTTTTTAAATGCTTCATTTTTAAATTCTTCTTTATTTAATGCTGCTTTTGTATTTGCAGTCAATTCGTTCATTGCTTTAAGACCAGCACCACTAACTGCTTGGTATGTTGAAACGATTAATCTTTTGATTTTTGCTTTTTCGTGTAAAGGTTTTAACACTAACATCAACTGAGATGTTGAACAGTTTGGGTTAGCAATGATACCTTTATGTTTTCTTAAATCTTCATCATTAACGCCTGCAATAACAAGTGGTACATCTTTATCCATTCTGAATGCACTTGAATTGTCAATAATTACGCCCCCACGCTTCACAATTTCAGGTGCGAAGTGTTTGCTTGTTCCACCACCAGCAGATGCCATAACAATATCTACATCATTAAATGAATCAGGTGTTGCTTCTTCAACTGTATATTCTTTATCTTGAAAATTTATTTTTGTTCCGGCACTTTTTGCACTTGAAAGAAATTTTATGGTGTTAAAATCTACGCCAAGTTCTGTAACAATTGAAGTTATTTCTCTTCCAACAACTCCAGTAGCTCCTAGTATTGCAATGTTTGGTTTTCTCATTTTAAATTTCCCTCTCTTACATTATGTTGTCTAAACCGTAAACAAATCCACCTTTATCCATTACATATCTTATAGATAGTAATACACCAGGCATATAACATTCTCTGTTAGTAGAATCGTGTCTTATTGATAGTATTTGTCCACTAGCACCGAATAAGACTTCTTGTGATGCCATATAACCAGGCATTCTAACAGAATGAATGTGAATATTTTTATATGAATTTGCACCTCTAGCACCTTTTATAGTTTCTGTTTCAGCACAATTGTTTGTAGCAAAATTTTCGTTGCTTTCAGCCATCATAGCAGCTGTTTTTACTGCTGTACCAGATGGTGCATCTTTCTTTTGGTTATGGTGTAATTCAATTATTTCAGCATTATCAAAGTATTTTGCAGCAGTTTTTGCAAACATCATCATCAGTACTGCCCCTGTTGAAAAGTTTGGAGCAACAAAGCATGCTGTTTTATTTTGATTAGATAGAGTTTCTAATTCTTTAAGTTGTTCATCACTTAAACCAGTTGTACCTACGACAATATTGATATTGTTGTTTAAGCAATATTTTGCATTTTCATAAATTGATTTTGGTTGAGTAAAATCAACTAATACATCAATTGAAACATTGTCATGTGCTGATTTAATAGAGTCATATTCGCCATTAACAATATCAATTTGGGCTACTAATTCCATATCTTCAGCCGATGTAACTGCTCTAACAACTTCTTGTCCCATTTTACCGTTTGCACCACAAACTGCAACTTTTATCATATAAAATCCCCTTAAATTTGCATTATAAAAATATACTACTAATAGTATCTCATAATTAACTATAAAATTAAATCATTTGTTAACTATCTTAAACATTAGTTTTGTAAGTGTTTTGTATTTTTTTTGCTTGTATGAATGAATAAATACCAGTACCAACTCCAACAATAGTACTCATTGCAAGTGGTGCTTTTGAAGTTATATTATTTTTGCAAAGCATAGAAATACCTTTTCCTGCAACATATCCGGCAGATCCCCAACATATTCCATTCATCACTCCGATTAGTGCTGGTGGGTATTTTAACATTAGTGGACTAGGCTCAATACTAGCCTCATTATTGTTTATATTATCAACTTTTGTTTGTTGTGAAGAATTAGTTATTTTGTTGCTTTTCATTGATGGAATTGTTCTTGCTGAAATAGGGGAGATGTTCATATTATACTTCCTTATGGCTACACATTTGCTTTAAAACATAAAACTCTAAAATTTTGCTGTTTAAAATTAAATATTTTACAATTCGTAGCGAAATATTATCCATTTGATTATTATAAAATTTATTAAATTTATGCTATCCTATATGTATGAAGAGAATTTTTTATATAATTCTTGCTATTTGTTTTATAGCGATATTATTAAAGGGGTGTGTTCATAGGGATAATGGTTTATCTGATTATATGATAGACGTATCATCTGTAAGAAAAAATCCTTATGCTGTAAAAGTTAATCAACCGTATAAAAATCCATATACCAAGACTATTGGTGGTGTTGATTATATGGTTTCGACATTACCTTGTGGTAAGTTCGGAGGAAAATTTGTAACATCAACGATTGGTGAAGGTCCAAAAACGTTTAATCCATTTACTTCAACAGATGCAACATCATCTTCTATGGCTGATATGATGTATGATGGTTTATTTACATCTAATCCTATGACTGGTGAAGTTGTTCCTAAATTGGCGAAATCTGTTGAAATTAAAGGAAATAAATATATTATTCATTTAAGAAAAGGTATTAAATGGTCAGATGGTGTTCCAATCACAGCAGATGATGTTGTATTCACTTGGAAAGATATAATATTTGCAGGTCTAGGAAATACTTCAACTAGAGATAGTATGATTATTGATGGTGAATTGCCAACTATAAAAAAAATAGATGATTATACAGTAGAATTTTCTATCAAGAAACAGTTTGCACCATTTTTGAGAATGTTATCTGCTTCTATTGCACCAAAACATTATTTTGCAAAACAAAAAAATTGGCAAAAGAATTTTGATAGATTTTTATCAACAAATATAAATCCTAATTCTATTGTGACAAGTGGTGCTTATAGATTAAAAGAATATGTACCTGCTCAAAGAGTTATATTTGAACGCAATCCGAATTATTATGAAATTAATAAAAAGGGACAAAAACTCCCATATTTAGATAAAATTGTTTATTTAATCGTTGGAGATTTAAACAATCAAATTCTAAAATTTGAAGCAAAAGAATTAGATGAAATTTCTTTGCGTGGTGGTGATGTAGCAAGATATAAAGTAAAAGAATATGATTCAGATTATACTATATATAATTTAGGGCCAGATACTGGAACGATGTTTGTTGCGATAAATTTGAATAGACGTTTTTCTCAACAAGGTGGTGTAAAAAAATATTTTGTTAATCCTAAAAAACAAGTATGGTTTAATGACGTTAATTTTAGAAAAGCGGTTGATTATGCAATAGATAGAAAAAGTATGGTTCAAAATATTGCAAATGGAATGGCATCTCCATTGTTTACTGCAGAGAGTAAAAATTCAATTTTTTATAATAAATCGTTGGTTGGTCATGAACGTAATTTATCGATAGCAAAATCATATTTGAAAAAGAGTGGATTTTATTATAAAAATGGAAAATTATTTGATAAAAATAATAACCGTGTAGAATTTGATTTATTTACAAATGCTGGTAATACTGAACGTGAAGCACTTGGTGTTATGGTAAAGCAAGACCTCGCAGATTTAGGTATGCAGGTTAATTTTAAACCAATAGAATTTAATTCATTAGTTAATAAAATTACGAATTCTTATGATTGGGATATGATAATTTTAGGTTTAACAGGTTCTTCGCTAGAGCCTCATAATGGTAGAAATGTTTGGTATTCTTCTGGTCCATTACATATATTTAACCAACGACCTGTTAACAAACCTGTTAATGATAGATTGTCTTGGGAAATGAAATTAGACAATATTTTTGATAAAGCAGCGTTAGAATTGAATTTTAATGCTAGAAAAAAATATTATGATGAATATCAAAGAATAATATACGATGAAGCACCAATTGTTTATTTGTATTCACCTATTAGAATTTATGCTATAAGAAGAAAATTTAAGAATATATTACCATCTTCTTTGTCAGGTTTAACGTATAATATTGAAGAAATTTATATTGATAATAGTGAGGTGAAGAAGTAATGAAAATGTTTAAATTTATTTTAAAAAGAATACTTCAAACTATTCCACTATTATTTATTGTATCAATAATAAGTTTCTTTATAATACGATTATCACCAGTTGATCCATTGGCAGAATTAAGGCTTAATCCATCAATTTCTCAGGAGACTTTGCAGAGAGAGAAAGTTCGTTTAGGGTTAGATAAACCAATTATTGTACAATATGGCTTGTGGGCTAAATCATTTGTTAAAGGTGATTTAGGTATAACATCTAATGGTGAAAAAGTATCTGTTAAATTAGCAGAAAGAATACCTAATACTTTGTTATTGACTACTATTGTTATTTTTATGACGTGGTTGGTGGGTGTTCCACTTGGTGTTTTAGGTGCGGTATTTAATAAAACAAAATTTGATAGGTTATTAACGATTTTATCCAGTGTTGGTATGGCAATCCCATCGTTTTTCTTTGCAATATTGTTATTGATATTTGCTGTAAAAACTGGTTTGTTTCCTGTAGGTGGCTTAACAAGTTATGATTATAATGAGTTGTCATTCTTTGGTAAATTTATAGATTTATCAAAACATTTGGTTTTGCCTGTTACTGTATTGTTTACTATATCATTGGCTGGACTTCAACGACAAATGAGAGCCAATATGTTAGAAGTTTTAGATAGTGATTATATAAAATTTGCTCGTGCAAAAGGTTTGAGTGAATTTAAAATAATATTTAAACACGCTTTAAGAAATGCACTAAATCCTATGATTACATTGTTAGGATTTGAATTTGCTGGATTGTTGAGTGGTGCAGCATTAACCGAATATGTATTTCAATATCCGGGTTTAGGTAGGCTTATATTAGAAGCAGTTATGAAGTCTGATATAAATCTAGTTATGGCATCTCTTATGATTGGTTCTATTATGTTAGTATTGGGTAATTTATTGGCAGACATATTGTTGATTATTACAGACCCAAGGGTTAGGGGGTAGGTAATGATTAAGCAAATTTTTAAAGATAAATTCGCTGGTGTAGCATTAGTTATTTTATTGTTTATGTATTTATGTATAGCATTTGCAAATTTTATAGCACCTTATTCAAAAGATTTTTCTGATAGAAATCAATCTTATGCTCCACCATCATCAATTTATATAATTGATGAAAAAGGACATCTTTCAAAGCCTTATACGTATAATTATATTAGAGTTTTTGAACCTAATTTGTATCAAAATATTTATAAACTAGATAGAAGTCAAAAACATTATTTACAATTATTCGCCAAAGGTGAAAAATATAAATTACTAGGTATTATACCTACTTCAAGACATTTAATTGGTACATCTGATGGTGGTAGATTATATTTATTAGGTACTGATATAAATGGTCGTGATGTATTTTCCAGATTGTTGTTTGGTGGACGTATTTCTTTAACGATTGGATTTCTGGCATTATTTATATTATTCCCGATTGGGTTATTGTATGGTGGTATTTCTGGCTATTTAGGTGGTTGGGTTGATATTTTAATGATGAGGTTTGCAGAGGCAATAATGGCAATTCCTAGCTTTTATTTGTTAATTATTTTAGCATCTATTTTGCCAGCAAATATGACTAGCATTCAAAGATTTACATTAATTGTTGTTATTCTTGCTTTAATAGGTTGGGCTGGATTTGCTCGTGTTGTTAGAGGTATGGTTTTATCAATTAAAAATGAGGAATTTGTTCAAGCAGCCGAAACTATTGGTGCATCTAAATTAAGAGTTATTTTAAAGCATATATTACCTCAAACTACAAGTTATGTAATCATTGCAATGACTTTGAGTGTGCCATCATATATTTTATCAGAATCAGGCTTGAGTTTCTTAGGCTTGGGTATTCAACAACCTGATGCTAGTTGGGGCAATATGCTAAAAGAGGCACAAGAGTATGTAAATATTTTATATAGACCTTGGTTGTTGACTCCTGGTGCATTGATTTTTGTTGCAGTATTATGCTTTAACTTGGTTGGTGATACTGTTAGAGACATTCTTGATCCAAAAGGTAAAATTAGATAATTTATACTAGATGAAAATATGAAAGTATTAAACCAACTAAAGAACTAGCACCAATAAACCAAAGTGGATCTTTTTTCTTTAATATACTTATGGAGATTAATACTACAAAGAATATTATTGCATATATTTGAGTACTTGATTTTACGAGTAAATTTGATTTTAGTAATTGTATTCCAACAACTGACAATAATGCACAACTTGTAGGCTTAAGTGCATATAGTGCAGATTGCACATAGAAGTTATCGCTAAATTTTCTTAATAGTTTAAATACTAGAATTACAATAAATAATGATGGTAAAATTTCTGAGCTTGTAGCGATAAATGCTGAAATAACACCCTGTGCTTTCATTCCTGCGTATGTTGCAACATTTATTCCGACAGGTCCAGGAGTGATAGATGCAACAGCAACCATTTGAGATAACTCTGTTGGTGTGTACCAATTATATCTTTGAGTTAAATCATAAAGAAATGGTAGCGTTGCGTATCCTCCACCAAAAGAGAATAAACCTATTTGGAAAAATTCTTTGAAAAGATGTAGATAAAGAATTAGTGAGTTCATTCTTTACCTCTTTTCTTTTGAATTAGTTTATAACCAATTCCTACAAACATAGATGCAATGATAATATATGCTGGTGAAATCTTTGAGAATAGCATTATCAATAGTGCTATTAGATAAATAACAATTCCACCTTTGTCTTTTATTGCTTTGTCCCACATTTCTCTAACTGCAGAAATAATAAGTACAATAACTGCAATTTCTACACCCCAAAATATACCTTGTACAAGTGAGTTTGTAGCGAATTTTGTAAGTATTGTTGAAAATATTACAATAGCCCAAAATGCAGAGAATGTTAACCCTGTAACGGCTGTAATTGCTCCAAATTTGCCACGAACTTTATAGCCAACAAAGATTGATATATTTATTGCAATAAGTCCTGGTAAAGATTGACTGATTGCATAATAGTCAATTAGTTCTTCAGAAGTTAACCAATTCTTTTTTTCTACAATTTCGGATTGTAGAATTGGTAAAATTACATATCCTCCACCTAAAAGAATTATTCCAACCTTAAGAAATGTTAGAAAGATATTTACTAAGCTAATCTTCTTATCCATATAACTAATTAAAACATAAACAAAATAAAACTTCACACAGGTGGATTTTGTTACCTGCTGGAACTCGCAGGTGGGTGAACGCCTTGATACATCCGTTTCCTGCTGGCAATTGTTTTTGCAATTGGCAGGTCTACTTCAAATATCGCTGAGTCAATTCTCCCTTTAGTTAAAAATGTAGGAACAAAATTAACACCTGTATGAAGTAATAATATTATGCCATATTTTTTATGTTTTGACAATAGTTAATGAATATTGCTCTATTGGCTAGTTTTCATTAGGTTTATTTTCTTCTGTGTTGCTGGCATGTTCATTTAGTAGTTTTAATTCTGAGTTTTTAGGTGACTTTAATATTACATAATCACCTTTTTTTAGATTGATAGGTTTTCCTTTTAAAATAAACCATAAAATAGAGTTGTCGTAAGCACAATGAACTCCTGATTTAAAACGAGTGCCGGCTTCATTTTGTATTGCACCTTTTGTAAAATAGTATGCGATGTCTGAGCCTGGAATAATAAAACCAGCAATTGTTGTTGCTGTTAGTTCTGTACCTGTTCTTGCAACATCACTAGCACTTACTTCTTCATATTTTCGACCAACAACGATTATGTTTTCTTTTTCTATATTATATGTTTGATTATTTATAGGTGTTGTATAATTTATGATTTTACCAATAAAGAATCCACTTTTATGGAAACGTTTTTCTTTTGAATTGTTTTCAATATAGATATTTATAATTGAACCTTGTGGAATATTGATTTTGTCATTGATTTTATATGGTGTATTTAAGTATATAGGAACAGATTTATCAATTGTTTCAATTGTAAGTTCTGTGCGAACTTGACCAATTATCTTTGTTTCACCTTTTGCAAAGGTTGGTTGTATAAATAAACATATTGTCAAAACGTATAACAAAATCTTTTTCATAATATTTATTATATCAATAAAAAATATTTGAGATTAGTTTCTTTGATTAAATTACCTAATAGAGGAATTATTTTATTTATATCTATTTGTATTATTAAAGTTGAAAATAATTATAGGAGGATAAAATGAAATCAATTTCTACTATTGAATTGCAATATGCACATCGTTTTTATAATTTTAAGGGGGAGGCACAATATTTACATGGTCATACAGGTATCTTAACTATTGAAGTAGAAGATACTATAAATATGGGTGTTAATATGGTGTATCCTTGTAATGAGATAAAGAAAATTGCGTGGAATATATTACAAAATTTTGATCATGCACTAATTCTACGAAAAGATGATCCATTGTTACCAGTAGTGTTAGATGTTTATGAAATGCAGGGTATTAAAAATGGTGCTCCACAAAATACAATGAAGGGTTATGCATTTGATATAGAATTAGCAAAGGCATATCCAGATTGTAGAGTTGTTGTAACGAAGGAAACAATGACTGTTGAAGGAATGATAAAAATTGTATATGAACTATTGAAAGATAAATTAAATATTTCTAAAATAACCTTTACAAGTGGTGCAAATGCTGCAAGTCAAGAATATGAAATAGATAAAACCATTGAACGTTGTCCATTGTGTGGTATATCGTTAGATAAAAATGGTATTTGTCCAAAATGTGGGTATAGAAAACAATAATTTATAAATATCATTGTAGTATTATAACCCACCTTGAAGCCGTGATAATGGTTCTTTATTCTCTGGTGGTAAATATAATTGGTTTGGGTTATGGATATTAAATTTCATTCCAGGTATTGGTGGAAATTCCTGACGCATACCAATTATATTTTTATACCAATTTAATGATTCACCTTTGGATATTAGTTTTATATTTCCTTCACACATTGCTTCATCACTTCTTCTTTGTGCAATTTGTAACAATCGTGTTCCGATATCTTTGTAGTGTTCTAGTCCTGATTTGTAATATGGAGTATTAGGATTTGAGAAATTTCTCAAATGGTCAACAAATACGTGGCTTGGGTTAGTTCGTTCCCAAGGTGATTGTTGATATTTTTTTATTGAAACATCTATTGTGCCTATTACATCACCTGTGTCATTTTGAATAGTGTAGTTTTCAATAGCATTTTCTTTGAATTTTTTAAATACATTTAATGCAACATTTTCATCATTTTTTCTGACACTAACTTTTCCAATGTAGCCTTCTAGGCAACTTCCGATGTTTGTGTGAGTTAGTGCATTTTGAATATTATGTTGAAATGTTGGACTGCTAATATTCTTAGGTTCTTTTATAGCACTATTATTTATTGAATATGGAGTAAAATTGTGATTTATATTCATACTAATTTAAAATCCATAAAAAATAATTTTGCTATTATTTATAAGTAATATTTATGAATTTAAATATTCTAAAAATGCTGAACAACCTTCAACTACGTCATTATATGTTTCATCAAAGTTTCCTGTGTACCAAGGGTCGCTTATGTCACGAGGAGTGCTTGTATAATCTAAAAGTCGTTTGATTTTATTATCTTTATCTTCTCCAACTATGTATTCAATGTCTGATATATTTTCAGAATCCATTGCGATGATATAGTCGTAATAATCATAATCGCTTTTTCTAAGTTTTTGAGAATAATGTTCTTTAAAGTTTACTCCATTTTTTCTTAGAACATCTTTTGTACCTCTGTGGATACCGGCATGGCACATTTCGTTGTAGCCCTCTGTTCCAGCAGAATCTACTTCAAAATTATATTCAAGTCCTTGTTCTTCTACCATATTTTCAAAGATAATTTGTGCCATTGGTGAGCGACAAATGTTTCCTAAACATACGAACAAAACTTTTATCATATTTTTCCTCTTTGTCAAAATTATAACTTTTAGATTAATTATAACATTGACTAAACGTAAATAACAATTTATGAATTATTTAAAAGTTTTCAATAATTTGTGAACTTGTTCTAATTTGTCTGTTCTTACAGAGCCCATACCTTCCATTGAGAATAACCAGCCATGAAGTGAACCTAACACATCTTTATTATTTAGTAACTTTTCATTATCCAAAACAGTGTTAACAACATCAGCTTGTTCTTTATAATATATATCCATTAAAATATTTGGCAATTTCCTCATCAAAGGTTTATTTTTATATAACTTTTCATCATCTAAAACCTTATTCAATACCTTACATCTATTATCATGTGCCTTATCAGTATTCCAATTTAAATCTCTCATCAAATTTGGAATACCACTCATAGCTTTTTTATCGTTTATAAACTCTTCTTTATCTAACATTTTATTGATAATTTCCATGTCTTCAGGCTTTTTAGCTCTTAGGAGAATGTTAGGTAAATTATCTACAACATTATTATTGTTATACAATTTTTCTTCATTCATTACTTTATTAATAACTTTCATACTATTATCATCTGTAAACATCAATGTATTACCCAAATTTTGAGCAAATTTTGAATTTTGTAATTCTTCTGAACCTTTATACTTATTCATTACAAATTTTCTAGAATCAAAATCCTTTTCATTTGTTTCAGACAAAACGGTTGTAAGTGACTTATTTAAACTTTCATTTCCATACAAACTCTTATTAGATAAATAAACATCTAACATTTTATGTGTTATTGCTTCTTTTTCAGGAGTTTTTGTAGCAAGCAATGTCTCACAAATACTTAAATTTTCATTTTTATATAAAGTAGGTGTGTCTAAATATCTATGCGTTATGCTTGATTTAGAATCATTATCAGTAAACATAGCAATTGAACCTATATTGTCCTTTACACTTGGTTGATTTTGCAATTCAGGTGATTTTAAGTATTTATCCAATATATTAGTTCTATATGCTAAATCTTTTCTATCTTTTATAAGAAAAGCCGTGTGTCCCATATTATAACGAACATTTTTGTTTTCATATAATAATTTGTTATTTAAATATTTATCAACAAACGCATCTCTGCATTTTACTGCTTCTTCTGGATTATCAGCAACTCTATTTGAAATGATGATATCATCAGCCAATCCAAATCCTGTATCTTTTAATTTCTTATCTGTTAAAAGTTTTAATACAAAGTTTACATTAGATTTATCAACAAGTGGAACAGTATTTATTGCATCTTCCATTATTTTTTCATTATTATATAATTTTTTATTGTTCAATATAACATTTATTACTTTTGCTTGCTTTGGAGTTAAGAAATAAGGACTTGAATAAACAAGTTTTCTTGAATACATTTTAATATTTTTGTTTTCCATTAATTCATCATTATCCACGATTTTTTTGATAATTTGTGCTCTTTCCGGACCAACAAATTCATCATACCTATCTTCTGGAAGTCTAAACATTTTTAGTGCTTTTTCATTGCTATAAATTTCTTTTTTTAAGTCTTTGTACTCTTTTTCTGAAAGTTTTGGTGCATCTGGAATAATTTCATCCAAAGATTTTCTAGGCATATCAGATATTTCTTTTTTTATTAATTTAGGTTGTTCATATTTTTTCTTACTAATTTCAATAGATGCAATCGCATTAGAAGCGTTTGATTGAGCCAAAGTTGCAAACGATTTTTCAGTTTCAGCAGTTGGCTTGGTTGTTTTATTTGGGTTTGTAAAAAAATTCTTTATACGTTTAAAAAT
>JBNMJS010000048.1:0-14405 GCA_050873965.1 Cyanobacteriota bacterium
AAATTATAACATATTTTAAATTAAGAGTAAATCAAAACAAACGCAACATATAGTGCGTACAACTACTAATTATAACATATTTTAAATTAAGAGTAAATCAAAACAGCAACTCATCTGTACCAGTAACAATACGGATTATAACATATTTTAAATTAAGAGTAAATCAAAACGTGTTTGCAAATGAAAATGCTGACAAATATGATTATAACATATTTTAAATTAAGAGTAAATCAAAACTAGATTCTGACTATTCAATAAAAGTGGTGGATTATAACATATTTTAAATTAAGAGTAAATCAAAACACTTTGTAGCGTAGGTCTGCTCCATTTTCTATTATAACATATTTTAAATTAAGAGTAAATCAAAACTTTTGAGCCAATTCATAATAACCTTTACTAATTATAACATATTTTAAATTAAGAGTAAATCAAAACGACAGTTTTACTTACTGATACTATAACTGTATTATAACATATTTTAAATCATATTTTGTACTTAGTATTTCCTCTCACTTTTTAAGTCGAAATTTTTCTTAAAACACTTGATACTTTTACTCATTTTATGTATTATACAAGTATGCGCATTTAAATAGGAGAGATTCATGTTCGAACGTTTTACAGAAAAGGCTATTAAAGTCATAATGCTTGCTCAAGAAGAAGCAAGAAGACTTGGTCATAATTTTGTAGGCACAGAGCAAGTTTTGTTAGGACTTATCGGTGAAGGTACTGGTGTCGCTGCAAAAACTTTAAAATCTATGGGTGTTAACCTTAAAGATGCTCGTGTCGAAGTTGAAAAAATTATTGGTAGAGGTTCGGGTTTCGTTGCTGTTGAAATTCCGTTTACCCCTAGAGCAAAAAGAGTTTTAGAATTGTCTTGGGACGAAGCAAGACAACTTGGTCACAATTATATCGGGACTGAACACTTGTTGCTTGGCTTAATCCGTGAAGGTGAAGGCGTTGCTGCAAGAGTTTTAGAAAATCTTGGTGTTGATTTGAACAAAATTAGAACTAACGTTGTAAAAATGCTTGGTGAATCAAAATCACAAGCAGTTACTTCTGGTGGTTCTTCTTCATCTACTGCATCAAAAGTTAAAACTCCTAGTCTTGATGAATATGGTACTGACTTAACATTGGCAGCCTCAGAAATGAGACTTGATCCTGTTGTTGGTCGTGAAAAAGAAATCGAAAGAGTTATTCAAATTCTTGCTAGAAGAACTAAAAACAACCCTGTTCTATTAGGTGAACCTGGTGTTGGTAAAACTGCTGTTGCAGAAGGTTTAGCTACAAGAATTGTTAATGGCGAAGTTCCAGATATTTTGGACGGCAAAAAAGTTATCCAACTTGATATGGGTTTACTTATTGCTGGTACAAAATATAGAGGTGAATTTGAAGAACGTCTTAAAAAGATTATGGACGAAATCAGACAATCTGGTAACGTTATCCTTGTAATCGATGAAATGCACACTCTTATTGGTGCTGGTGCTGCTGAAGGTGCTATTGATGCAGCAAACATTCTTAAACCTGCACTTTCAAGAGGTGAAATTCAAGTTATCGGTGCAACTACTCTTGATGAATATAGAAAATATATCGAAAAAGATTCTGCACTTGAAAGACGTTTCCAATCTGTTATCATTGATGAACCTACTATTGATGAAACAATTGAAATTATCAGAGGTTTAAAATTCAAATATGAGGAACACCACGGATTGATTATTTCTGATGAAGCAGTTGTTGCAGCAACAAAACTTTCATCAAAATATGTAACAGATAGATTCTTGCCAGACAAAGCAATTGACGTAATTGATGAAGCAAGTTCAAAAGTTAGACTTAAAGTAAGTTCTTTATGTCCAGAAGGCAGAGAACTTGACAAACAATTAAAAGAAATTGTTAAAGAAAAAGAAGAAGCAATCAGAAATCAAGATTTTGAAAAAGCTTCATCTCTTCGTGATGACGAAGCAAATATGAAAGACAAAATCAGAGAAGTAACTGAACAATGGAAAAAAGATAACGAAGCTAACAAACCTGTTGTTACAGAAGAAGATGTTGCAGAAGTTATCTCAACAATGACAGGTGTTCCAGTTACTAAACTTACTGAAGGCGAAAGTGAAAGATTACTTAAACTTGAAGACACTCTTCACGCTCGTGTAATTGGTCAATCTGATGCAGTTACAGCAATTTCAAAAGCAATTAGACGTGCAAGAGTTGGTTTGAAAGCACCAAACAGACCTATTGGTAGTTTCATCTTCTCAGGTCCTACTGGTGTTGGTAAAACTGAGTTAGCTAAAGCATTGGCAGAAGCAATGTTCGGTTCTGAAGACAACATGGTTCGTGTTGATATGTCAGAATTTATGGAAAAACATTCTACTGCTAAATTGATTGGTTCACCTCCAGGATACGTTGGTTATGATGACGGTGGTCACTTATCTGAAATTATCAGAAAGAAACCTTATTCAGTTATTCTTTTCGATGAAATCGAAAAAGCACACCCAGATATTTTCAACATTATGTTGCAAATTCTTGATGACGGTAGATTAACTGATGCTAAAGGTCGTCACGTAAACTTCAAAAATACAGTTATCATCATGACTTCTAACGTAGGTGCTAGCATGATTACCACTCAAGGTAAACTTGGTTTCACTACTGCAGAAAATGCTCATAAAGATAAATACGAAAAACTTAAAGAAACAGTTAATGAAGAACTTAAAAAGGCATTCAGACCTGAGTTCCTTAACCGTATCGATGATATTATCGTATTTAACCACTTACAAAAAGAAGAAATTAGACAAATTGTTGACTTGATGATGAAAGACTTATTCAAAAGACTTTCTGAAAGAGATTTGTCTATCGAAGTTACTGATGAAGTTAAAGACTTCCTTGCAAAAGATGGTTATTCAGAAGCATACGGTGCAAGACCTCTTAGAAGACTTATTCAACGTAAAATTGAAGATAAACTTGCAGAAGAAATTCTTACTAATGCTTATGAACCAGGTGACGTAATCGTCTTGAAACTTAAAGATGATGAAATTGTTTTCGAAAAGAAATCAAAAAAGGAAGCAACTGTTTCAGCTGAATAAGAAATAATATCTTGAATATTATATATAAAAACTCTCGGTGCAAATCGAGAGTTTTTTTAATGAAAAAATATTATTTTATGTTATTGTATTTGTGTATAGGTGTGAATTAAGAAAAAGGGAAATTATTATGAAAAAATCACTTGTTTTATTCTTTTCAATTATTGCAATGTGCGTAATAGGTTTTTCAAGTTGTGTATTTGCAGAAGGTGCTTATATCACTACAAATGCAACTTCACAAGTAGAACTTACTCCTGATGTAGTTGATTTTGATGTTGAAATCATCACTACTTCTAAAGACTCTATGGATAAAGCAATTGCAGAAAATAAAAATATTTCTTCAAAAGTATATGAAAATCTTAAAAAAATTACTGAAAAAAATACTGGTGATAGTTTAAGAACATCTAGTTATAGTGCAACTTCTACTTACAGATACAACAATGGTAAGAAAATTTTTGAATGTTACCAAGTTACTAACAAAGTAAAAGTTCATACAAAAAATATTGCAAATGTTGGTTCTATGATTGACAAAGCAATGGCAGATGGTGCTTCTTCTGTTTCAAATATTTCTTATAATGTTTCTAATTACGAAACAGAATGCAACAAATTGTTAGCAGAAGCATCTAAGAAAGCAAAAGAACAAGCCGTTAGCATTGCCAAATCAATTGGTTCAGAAATCGTTGGTGTTAAATCAATTGAAGGTAGTTGTTCTATGTCAGGACAAAACAATATTATGCCAAGATTGATGATGGCAAAAGCAGCAACATATTCAGCAGATACAGAATCTGCTTCAACTAATATTGAAGTAGGTACAATGACACTTAATGCAAGAGTAAATGCTAATTTCTATTTAAAATAGGAAATGTGATATTGTAAAACTAATGCGATATGATATTTTATATCATATCGCATTTATTATTTATTAAATTAAATACAAAATAACTAATATATTGTTTTATGAACGATAGGTGCAATTTGTTTTAAATCATTATACAACGCATTATATTCATCAGGATACAATGATTGAGCACCATCGCAAATCGCATTATCAGCATCATAATGCACTTCTATCAACAAGCCATCGCAACCAGCAGCCAAACTTGCTCTAGACATTGGAGCAACTTTATCTCTTAAACCAGTACCGTGACTAGGATCAGTAATAATTGGTAAATGGCTTAATTTTTTAATAACTGGTATTGCAGACAAATCAAGTGTATTTCTTGTATATTTTTCAAATGTTCTAATACCTCTTTCGCAAAGTATAACATTTTTATTTCCACTTGATACGATATATTCTGCTGATAACAACAATTCTTCAAATGTTGCAGAAAGTCCTCTTTTTAAAATAATCGGTTTTGAAACTTTACCCATATCTTTCAAAAGATTGTAATTCTGCATATTTCTTGCACCAATTTGAAAAATATCAACATATTTTTCAAACATATCGATTTGAGAATTCTCCATAATCTCAGACGTTACAGCCATTCCATGATTATCTGCAACACTTCTGATAATCTTTAACCCTTCTTCACCTAAACCTTGAAAAGCATAAGGTGATGTTCTTGGCTTAAAAGCACCACCACGAAGAATTTTAACATTAGATTTTTCCAATGCTTCTGCTGTTTTATCCATTTGGTCGTAACTTTCAACTGTACAAGGTCCAGCAATCAAACCAACATTTCCACCACCAAATTTGATACCATTAACTTCAATAACAGTATCTTCTTGCTTAAAAATTCTACTTGTTAATTTATATCCGGAAGAAATTTTGATTACTTCTTGAACACCATCTAACAATTCAATGTTTCTTGGGTCAATCAATTTTGCACCAACTGCACCAATTACGGTATGAAGTTCACCTTTAGAAATATGTGCTTCAAAGCCTTTTGATTTAATAAAATCAACAACTTTTTCAATACATTCTTCACTAACGTTTTCACGCATTATTATTAACATAAATTAACTTCCAACCTTTCAAATTTTATTAAAAAATCTTTTATTTATTACATTTAATAACTGAATTGTAACGTAAATATAAACAATTTACAAATGTTATATACTATTGTATAATTGGCTATATCAGGATAAACAACCTTATAGGAGAAATATTTTGAAAGAAGAATTTACAACAAGTGCACGTCGTTGGTATGATAAAGACCCTGTTTTATCATCCGCGATGAAGACATTAGAAGAATCAGGTGATGATACTCAAATTAAAATTGCTCTTAACTTAATTAAAATCATTACAGAGCATAATATTGAAGATTCAAAATATGAAGAGGTTTCTGACATTATCAATGCTACAGAAGTTGATTTAGCAACTCAAAAAAGAAATCGTTGGTATGACTTAGATGAAACACTTAGAACTGCGATAAGCATGCTTCAAAATTGTCCAGCTGAAACTCGTCACGCTATTGCTGTCGAAATGGCAAAAATGGTTGTTGAAGAAATCAAAAAGAACGAAGAAGATGAAGAAGAAGACGAATTGGACAAAAAAATTGATGAAGAGTAATTCATAAGATTTATCTTAATTATAAAAATAACCGGTTTTGTAAAATTACAGAACCGGTTATTCCTCTCTTAATTAAAAATCCTTAATTACTTAGCTAATTTTTTAACAGCAAGAGTAAGTCTTGATTTTTTTCTAGCAGCAGTATTTTTGTGAAGAATACCTTTAGAAACTGCTTTGTCACAAAGTTGGTAAACTTTTGATAAAGCTGTACTTAAAGCATCTTTGTCTTCACCTTCTGCAAGAGTTAATACTCTTTTGATAGCAGTCTTGATTGCTGATTTAAAAGCAGTATTTTTTTGTCTGTTAGCTTCTGCTATCAATACTCTTTTCTTTGCTGATTTAATGTTTGCCATTTTATTTTCACCTTTCATATTTGTATCGGAGTTTGCGTTTAATGACGACGCATATCCGTTACGAGGATGTGAGTAAAATTATTGTAATCAAAACAAAATTTACATGCAACGCATATTTTTACGAAAAGTAATATTTTTAGCGTCTATCTGTAACTTTGATTAAATGCCAACCGAATTGTGTCCATACAGGTTTTGAAATTTCACCAACTGGCAAATTAAATGCTGCTATTTCAAATTGTGGAACCATTTGTCCACGTCTAAAATATCCTAAATCACCACCATTTTGACCAGATGGACATTTAGAATATAATCTTGCATAATATTCAAATGTTCCGTCACCATTTATAATATCTTGTCTAATTTGTTCTGCTTGTTGCATTGTTGATACAAGTATATGGCTTGCTCTAACTTCATTTATTGGAGTATCTGCAACTGCTGAGGTATGATGTAATCCAACAAAAAATAATAGTAATAACGAGATAAATAGTAGTACTTTTTTCATATAATCTAATCCTTCTTTTGTCTAAAACATTATTATCCTATTCTATGGTTATTTTTTCAATCGGGCAAAATGTTAATATTTAGTAATAAGATACTCTATTTAGTTTAGATTTCTACGATATTAAATGTAAACAAATGTAAACATTATAAAGAAAATCCTAAAGTTTTTCTGAAATTGTTCCGTAACTGATAATGTGAAGTTAATTATTAGTTATGAGGAGTCGTTTTTTACATGATAAGCAGATTAAAAATGGGGATGAACTTAGTATGCAGTAATGAGTTTTTCCAGTTGTTAATGATGGTATTATTAATATCATTGTTAATGATGATTTCTGACAAATGTTATTTAGGTTTTTAGAGATTTTTAAAGGATAGTATTTAGTTTTTATAGAAAGGAGTTTTTTAAGTAGCAAATAGGATTTTATAATCCTTGGGACAATATAATATTTTTTTATTTTAAGATTTGGAGATAGTTTGGATTTACTAATCCAACAAAAAACGTTATAGACCGGCTTCTAAAAGTCGGTCTGTTTGTTTCTGCATTATGAATTAGTATTAATAATTTGATTATTACGTGTGTTTTATTTAAACTTGTAATGCATTGAAGATGTAAAGGAGAAAAGTATGGCACAACAATATATGCCGCAGCAAAAAACAAGAACGGCTTTGGTATTATTTTTGAAAAGTGTAGCCACTCCTGTATTGTTATATTTTGACAATCCACAGGCAGTATATCTTGAAATGAAACAATTGATGAAAAGTCCATCACCAGTACTTGTAGAAAAAGAAGCAAATGGACCAGTTAAAAAAATTGCATTCGTTTCAACTCAAATTTCTGGTGTAGTTTTACAGGAAGAAACTTATGTATAAAATATCAATTGATGATATAGAAAACGAAAAAAATAAAATATATCACGTTGATTTTGATGATGATATTCCTGAAATAAAAGCCCACGTAAAAGCAAGTCTTGATTTAATATCATTAGGAGATTTTATTGAGGCAGAAGGAAAAGTTGAAGGAACAATCAAGCTTGAATGTGATTTATGCCTAAAAGAATATGATTATAAATTAGATTTTCCAATCAAAGAAATGTATGCAAAAAATACTTTATTTGATGAGCCAAAACAAGAAACTGAACTTAAAGAAGGACAATTTATAACAGATTTAAATGGCGAAAATGAGATTGATATTTATGACTTATTGTATCAATCTGTAATATTACAGTTACCAAATAAAAAAGTTTGTGGTATAAATTGTAATGAGGGAAAATTTGCTCAAGATATTGAACAAGATACCCAAGATGAAAGAATGGCTATCTTTAAAACAATAAAGATAGAGAAACAAAGTCGAAAATAGAATAGTAAATAAACAGAAAGGTATAAGAAAATGGCAGTACCAAAGAAAAGAACAGGACATAGTGCACAAGGAAAAAGAAGAGCTAATTGGAAGGCTACAAAGCCTGAAACTACAGTATGTTCAAACTGCGGACAACCTGTATTAGCACATACAGTATGTACCGCTTGTGGCTACTATAAAGGAAAACCTGTAAGTTTAAAAGATAAAGCAGAAGAAGCTAAAGTTGAAGCTCCTGTTGAAGAACCTAAAAAAACAACAAGAAAAAAATCAACAAAAGCTAAAAAAGCTGAAGAAGCAACTGAAGAAAAGGCTGAAGAAGTAAAAGCTGAAGAAGTTGTTGAAGAAAAAAAAGAATCTGAAGAATAAGAGGAAACGATGACAAGAATAGCTATTGATGCAATGGGTGGAGATCATGCTCCAGCAGAGATTGTTGCTGGTGCTGTTTGGGCTGCTCAAGAATATGGTGTAGCAATTGACCTTGTTGGCAAAGAAGATGAAATTAGAGCTGAGTTAGATAAAATCGCTAAAGTTGGTGGAATTTATTCTGACTGTGGCAAAAAAGGACGTCAAATCAAGGTTAAAATCAATTTAGATAAAATTGATTACACTATTACACATGCTTCTGAAGTTATTGAAATGGGAGAAGCAGTTGGTCAAGCTATTCGTAAGAAAAAAGATTCATCTATTGTTCAAGCTGTTAAATCAGTAGCAGAAGGTCGTTCAGATGGTATTGTTGCAGCAGGTTCAACTGGTGCTGCAATGGCATCAAGTCTTTTTGGTTTAGGTAGAATCAAAGGTATTACAAGACCTGCTATTGCTGTTACACTACCAACAGTTGCAAAACCAATCGTTTTAATTGATGGTGGTGCAAATAGTGATTGTACAGCACAAATGCTTAAACAGTTTGCAGTGATGGGTGCTACTTATTCTAAGAATGTTCTTGGTATTGATAATCCAAGAGTTGGAGTCTTAAATATTGGTGAAGAGGCTGAAAAAGGTAATCCTCTTGCTAAAGAAACACACAAACTTCTTGAAGAAGACTCTGAAAATATTAATTTCGTGGGTAATATTGAAGGTAAAGAAATCTTCTTAAGCAAATGTGATGTTGTTGTTTGCGATGGTTTCGTAGGTAACGTTGCATTAAAAGTTACAGAAGGTTCTTCTTCAATGTTGTTCCACATGTTGCAAGCTGAGTTTAAATCAGACTTTATTGGTATGATAGTTGGTTTGCTTGCAAAACCGTTTATGAGAAGAATTTATAAAAGAATCAATTACGAAGAATTCGGTGGTTCTTTACTGTTGGGAGTTAGAGGAATTTCTGTTATCGCTCACGGAAGAAGTAGAGCTTATGCGATTAAAAATGCTATAAGAGTTGCAAAAGATGCCGTTGAAACTGGTGTTAACAAGAAAATTTCAGAATTTATTGAGGGTTAAACATGACTAACAATTATATTCCGGTAAGAATAGCAGGTGTAGGATATGGTCTGCCTAATGCTGTTGTTACAAATGATGATTTGACTAAATTGTATGAAACATCAGATGAATGGATTTATACACGTACTGGTATTAAAGAAAGACGTGTTGTTTCTGGTGATGAAGATGCTATCACTTTAGGTTTTGAAGCTGCTCAAAAAGCATTAGCAAAATCTGGCATCAAAGCTGAAGAATTAGATTTGATTATTGCTGCATCATCTGCACCACCTCAATTGTATCCAGCAATTGCTTGTCATATTCAATCAAAATTAGGTATCGAAACAGATATTCCTGCATTTGATATTACAGCAGCATGTTCTGGTTTGATTTATGGTATGCAAGTCGCAAAAGGTTTTATTAATTCTGGTATTTACAAAAATATTTTGATTGTTGCAACAGATAACAATACAAGATACCTAGACTGGAAAGATAGAGGAACATCTATTTTATTCGGTGATGGTGCTGGTGCTATGGTTGTTACTGCTGCTGAAGATGGTGTTGATGATATTCTTGCCATTGATATTAAAGCTAAAGGTTCTATTGGAGAACTTATTTATAAAGATAATGTTGGTCAAAACTGTCCATTAGTTGAGCCTTGTTCTGAGCACGATGGGTTTATTCACATGAACGGTAAAGAAGTTTACAAATTCGTTGTAAGAATGTTGCCTCAATATATTGAAGACATCATTGCAAGTGCTGGATTAAAAGCAAGTGACATCGATTACTTAATCCCACACCAAGCAAATTTAAGAATTATCCAAGCTATTCAAGAAAGACTTGAATACAGTGATGAAAAAGTTATTACTAACATAAAATACTACGGCAATACATCTGCTGCATCAGTGCCAATCGCACTTGCAGAAGGTGTTGAAAAAGGTACTGTTAAACTAGGTTCTACTGCTATCCTTTGTGGATTTGGTGCAGGTATGACTTGGGGTGGTGCTATTGTTAGACTTCGTGACGGTATTTGTTAGTAGCGAAAGTGATGTGTGAATTTACGTAGTATAACTATGTAAAATTATGAAAGGGTATGAATTATGACCGAAAAAATAGCATTTCTTTTTCCTGGACAAGGTTCTCAAGCCGTAGGTATGGGAAAAGACTTATATGATAATTTTGAAAGTGCTAAGAATGTTTTTGATACTGCTGACAAAGTTTTATCAAAAAGTATTTCTTCAATGTGTTTTGAAGGACCAGAAGATAGTCTAAAACAAACCATCAATACACAACCTTCAATTGTGACTATGTCAATTGCTGCAATGGAAGCATTGAAATCAGAATTAGATATCATTCCTAGTTACACAGCAGGTCACAGTTTAGGTGAATATTGTGCTATGTACACATCTGGTGTTATGTCATTAGAAAACACATTAAAAGCAATCCAAAAAAGAGCAGATTTGATGAGTGCAACAAAAGGTGGTAGCATGGCTGCTGTTCTTAACGCATCAGAAGAACAGTTAAAAGCAGGTTTGGAAGAAGGTTCAAAAGTTGGTTACGTAGATGTTGCTAACTACAATTCTCCAGCACAAGTTGTTATTACTGGTGCAGAAGATGCAGTTAAAGCTGCTAGTGATTATATGGTTGCTAACGGTGTAAGAAGAGTTGTTCCTCTTGCAGTATCTGGTGCATTCCATTCTAAATTTATGGAAAACGCTGGTAAAGAATTTGCAGAATTCGTTTCTAGTTTGGAATTGAATAATGCATCTATTCCTGTAATAACAAACGTTGATGCAGAAATCACTACAAGTAGTGAAGATTTCAGAGTTAAGATGCCAAAACAAATTTATTCATCTGTTCATTGGACTCAAACTATTGAAAAAATGATTGCAGAAGGTGTTGATACATTCATAGAAATCGGACCAGGAAAAGTATTGGCAGGATTAAACAGAAAGATTAGTTCTGATATTACAACATACAATATTTTTGATAAAGCATCATTAGATGCAACAGTTAGTGCATTAAAAGAAAATCTTTGTTGTGCAAAATAAGAAAAGGGAAAATTATTATGACAGATAAAAAAGTAGCATTAGTAACAGGTGGTTCAAGAGGTATTGGACGTGCTTGTGCATTGGAACTTGGTAAAGCAGGTTATGATGTAGTTATCAACTATGCAGGTAATGCTGAAGCAGCAGCAAAAACAGTTGAAGATATTAAGGCTTTAGGTGTTGATGCAGAAGCTTATAAATTTGATGTTTCAAATAAAGAAGAAGTTGATAAAGCTATTGCAGAAATTATAGAAAAATACGGTAGAATTGATGTATTAGTTAATAATGCCGGTATTACAAGAGATGATTTATTTATCAGAATGAATGAAGATAAATGGACTGCCGTTATCAATACAAACTTAAATAGTGCATACTATGTATCAAAACCAGTTGTAAAATTGATGATGAAACAACGTAGTGGTTCTATTGTAAGTACAACAAGTGTTGTTGGTTTGTACGGAAACCCAGGTCAAGCAAACTATTCAGCTGCCAAAGCAGGTTTGGTTGGTTTCACTAAGTCATTAGCAAAAGAATTAGGTGTAAGAGGTATTAGAGTAAATGCCGTTGCTCCTGGTTTCATTGCAACAGATATGACAAAAGATTTGGGTAACACTGATGAATACATGAAGATGATTCCATTAAAAAGAATGGGACAAGCAGAAGACATTGCAAAAGCTGTTAAATTCTTGGCGGTTGATGCAGATTATGTTACAGGTCAAGTTCTTCAAGTTGACGGTGGTTTGATAATTTAGTAATAAAACTTAAACAATTTTGTATAGAGTTTTTGCAAAATTATCTTGAAATAGTATAATTTATTATGAACAGTGTAAAATATTAAAAAATGAGGATTAAAAAATGAGCGAAACATTAGAAAAAGTAAAAAAAGTTGTTGTTAATCAATTAAGTGTTGATGAATCTTTAGTTACTCCAGAAGCTAGCTTCTCTGGTGATTTAGGTGCTGATTCATTAGATACAGTTGAATTAGTAATGGCATTCGAAGAAGAATTCGGTTGTGAAATTCCTGAAGAAGAAGCTGAAAAAATTCAAACAGTTCAAGACGCTGTAAATTATATTGAAGCTCACTCATAATCGGATTAAAGCATAAATTAACGGGGGATTTTTCCCCCGTGATTATCAATAGAAAAGGTAAAGAGATGACAAAACGAAGAGTTGTAATAACAGGTATGGGCGCTGTATCACCTTATGGTGTTGGTGTTGACAAATTTTGGAGTAACATTATTGCTGGTAAAAGTGGTATCAGCTTATCAGAAGGTTTAGACGAACGTCATACCGTTAAAATTTCAGGACAAGTTAAAGACTTCAATCCTGAAGAATATATAGACCCTAAAGAATGTAAAAGAATGGATAGATTCACACAATTTGGTCTAGTTGCTGCTGAAGAAGCAATCAAAGATGCTAATTTAGAAGGTGCTGACATCGATCCATATAAAATAGGTGTAATAGTTAGTTCTGCTGCAGGTGGATTTAAAACTCTTGAAAAAAGTGAAAAGGCTATTATTCAACGTGGTCCAACAAAATGTTCACCATTTACAATTCCTATGATGATTGCTGATATGGCATCAGGTAGAATTTCTATGAAATATGGTTTTAAAGGTGTAAACAAGGCTGTTTTATCAGCTTGTGCTACAGGTACTCACTCAATTGGTGATGCATTTAGAACTATTCAATATGGTGATGCTGATGTTATGGTTGCAGGTGGTTGTGAGGCAACTATTTGTGATATAGGTATCGGTGCATTTACTGTTGCTAGAACATTATCAAAACGTAACGACGAACCAGAAAAAGCAAGCAGACCTTATGATAAAGATAGAGATGGTTTCATCATGTCTGAAGGTGCTGGTGTTCTTGTATTAGAAGAATATGAATTAGCTAAAAAACGTGGTGCTCATATTTATGCAGAAATCGTTGGTTATGGTCAATCTGCAGATGCTTATGATATGGTTGCTCCTTGTCCAGAAGGTAACGGTGCTACTAAATCTATGGAATTTGCTCTTGAAGATGCTGGCTTGAAACCACAAGATATTCAATACATCAATACACACGGTACAAGTACTGGTTTAGGTGACAAAGCAGAATCAAAAGCAGTTGAAAGAATGTTTGGTTCTAAAGAAGAAAACAAAAACTTATATGTTAGTTCAACAAAGAGTATGCATGGTCACATGTTAGGTGCAACTGGTGCTATTGAAAGTATCGCTTGTATCAAAACAATCAATGAAAACATTGTTCCACCTACTATCAACCTTGATAATCAAGACGAAGAAGTAGCTGATTTGAACTATGTTCCTCATAAAGCACAAAAAGCTGATGTTCATGCTGCATTAACAAATTCATTCGGATTTGGTGGTCACAATGCAACATTAGTATTCAAAGAAATTTAACTTTAAGTTAATTATAATTTTTGAAAAAGAGGTTATACAATGTAGGACCTCTTTTTTAATGCTTATAGATATAGTTAATTGGTGGATTTTTATATTATATATTTATTTATAATATTCATTAGTAATAGGAGATAAATATGATTAGATTATTTATGTTAGATACTTGTGGATATTGTAAAAGAGTTATTGAATATTTAGATGAAAATAATATCCCTTATGAGAAAATTGATATTTCTGAAAAAGAGAATGAAGAAGCATTAGTGCGTATTGGTGGTAAACGACAAGTACCATTCATGATTGATACAGACAAAAATATTGAAATGTATGAATCTAGTGATATTTTAGAATATCTTAAAACATTATAATAATGATTTTTTCAGACAAACAGAAGTTAAACAAAACCTAACAGTATCATTTATTAGTAAATGCTTAACTCATTCAATTTTAATTTTTTAAATTATGTTAGTAATCATGTAATAGATACTTCGGCTAAAGCCTCAGTATGACGAAGTTATCGTCATTCTAAACAGAGGGAGCAAAGGCACGAACGAATGTGAGAGGTGAAAATTTATAATCAAAACCACGCTTTTTGATTTAAATTTGAACGGTGCCGTTTATTGCGACCGAAAGAAGCGAAGAATCTATTATTATAAATATTAAAATAGAACCAGAATAATATTTAATAACCATGCTGAATTTATTTCAGCATCTATTTATAAAGAGATTCCGAAACAAGTTCGGAATGACTCTATAC
>JBNMJS010000049.1:0-14074 GCA_050873965.1 Cyanobacteriota bacterium
AAGTTTGAGTTTTATAGAAAATATATTTTCAATAAAAGACTATGGAGAAACGCATAAAATAATGCGTTTATTAGGATTAAAAATAAAATTCCCTAAAAGTGAATATGCGAAAAAGAAAAAAGAAAGCCCTTATTATTATTACAAAAAGAATAATATTGATATAACAACATTGCCACCTGCAACAGGTCAATTAAGAGATATACAATTAGCGAACTTGGCTTTGTTAAAAGAATTGGATTATGTCTGTAAACAAAATGGACTAAAATATTGGCTTGATGCCGGCACATTGATTGGTGCAATCAGGCACAAAGGTTTTATACCTTGGGACGATGATATTGATGTTGCAATGATGAGAGAAGATTATGAAAAAATAATTGATGCTTTCAAAAAATCTTCTCGTAACCCTGACATATATGCAGATTATTACAGAGATACAAAAAATACTTGTCAATATATGATAAAAATTCAACATAAAAAATGCCATCATTTATTTGTTGACATTTTTCCATTTGATAAATATGGGGAAAAAATATCAAAAGAAGAACAATTATCAAAAACAAAGATTATAAAAAATATTCGTAAACAATTACAAAAAAATACATCATTCTCAACACCGAACAATATTGTTAAACAAAAAATTGAAACTGCAATGAAAAATGAAATTTTAAAAAATAATGACTCGATTGATGAATCGAACTTAGAACTCGTTTGGGGCTTAGATTTTAATCATAGTTGGGATAACTGGTTTACAGATTACGAAGTTATATTCCCATTAAAAAAAATTGAATTTGAAGGAATAATGTTTTCATGTATGAACAACCCTGATGCATTTTTAACACGAGTATATGGGGATTATATGTCATATCCACCCAAGATAACAATGGGGCATTCTATGTTTATAGAATTAACAGAGGAAGAAAAACAAGTAATTGAAGAATTAAAGAAAGGATAAATCATACATAACAATAATACAAATAACAAACAGAAGAATAGATTCTTCGCTTCGCTCAGAATGACAGTAGTTTCACGTCATCTTGAGCAAAATATATTACAAAGTACACGTAATATACCAAATACAGGCGAAAGATCTAATGAGATTCCGAAACTAGTTCGGAATGACAATAATTAAACGTCATTACGAGGAGCAAATGAAATGAGTGACGAAGTAATCCAGTAAAATGGATTGCCACAAAAATCAAAGATTTTCTCGCAATAACAAAGAATAACAATAACAAAACAATAGGAATAATATGGGACAGAAAAAGAACAATATAGCAATAATATTCGCTGGTGGTGTAGGTCAAAGACTAAACGGAAAAGATGCAACACCAAAGCAATTTTTAAAAATTAATGGTAAGCCTATCATTATACATACACTAGAATTGTTCGAAAAGAATCCTAAAATAGATAGAATCTACATTGCCATTCACCCCAAATATTATGAATATATGCACGAACTTGTAAGATACTATTACATAACAAAAACAACAGGTATCGTAAAAGGTGGTGCTACAGGACAAGATTCAATCTTTAATGCTCTAGATTTAGCAATGCAAGACAATTCTCCAGAATCGTTAGTACTTATACACGATGGAGTAAAACCAAACATTACACAAGATGTTATCAACCAAAACATTGATAACGCTCTTAAAAATGGAAGTTCTATCACTTGTACACCTTGCTATGAAACAATCTTGATTAGTAAAGATGGAATTGAACCATCAACAGTACCATACAGAAAAGAAACTTTTGCAGCACAAGCACCACAAACATTCAAATTGGGTGAAATTTACGATGCACACAAAAAAGAACGTGAAATAAATCCTGACTACATTGATATTATTGATTCTTGCACATTGTTCAAAAAACAAGGTAGAACAACATCAATGATTAGAGGAAACTTTGGGAATATAAAAATTACAACAATCGAAGATTTGTATATTTTAAGAGCATTGATTAGATACAAAGAAGATATGGAAGCATTTGGGTTTGTAAAACAGGAGTCATAATGAATTTTAAAACTAATATAGAAGAACTTGATACTAGAGAAATTGTTAATTCTGAATATATAAATTGGGATTTTTTCAAAAATTCTACAATTATGATTACGGGTGCAACTGGGCTAATCGGTGAACAGATTGTAAAATCAATCATTTTGGCTAATGAAGAAAAAAATACAAATATCAAGATTCTTGCACTTGTTAGAAATAAGAAAAAAGCATTAGAAAAATTTTCAAAAAACAAAAACCTAAAATTCATTATTCAAGACATATCAAAACACGTAAAATACAATGGTAATGTAGATTTCATTATCCATACTGCAAATAGCACCAGTTCTAGAGATTTTGTAGAGAAACCAGTTGAAACAATCGACTCTATTATGACTGGGACAACAAACATACTTGAATTCGGAAAATCAAAAAATATCAAAGGTATGGTTTATCTATCATCAATGGAAGTTTTTGGGAAAACCGATTTTGAAAAAGTTGAACCTTTAAAAGAAGAAGATTACGGGTATATTGATATACTAAACACTCGTAGTTCTTACCCAGAGGGTAAAAAATTGGCAGAAACACTTTGCCATTCGTATTGCAAAGAATACAATGTACCAGTAAAAATAGCACGACTTGTTCAAACTATTGGTGCTGGAGTGAATTATAACGACAATAGAGTTTTTGCACAATTTGCAAGAAACATCTGCGAAAAGAAAAATATTGTTTTAAAAACTACTGGTGATAGTGCAAGAAGTTATTGTTACGTAACAGACACGATTACTGCTTTATTCACATTATTAGAAAAAGGCAATAATGGTGAAACATATAATGTTGCTAACGAAAGCACAAATTGCAGTATTAAAGAACTTGCATATATGTTAACTGATAAATATCAAGATTCAAAAGTTGAATTTCAACTAGATGACACTTTATACCCACCTGCTACAAAATTATTTGTAAATGCAACAAAACTAAAAGAATTAAACTGGCGAGCAAAAGTTGATTTAGAAGAAATGTTTAGCAGATTAGTACAAAATTTTAGCGATATTGTTATAAAAAATAAAATAAAAAAACTAACATTCTTGCAAAAACTGTTTTCTGTAAGAAATGAATACACCTCTAAAATCATTAAAATATTTGGTCTTGATATAAGATTCAATATGGAAATACTTATAAAAAAGTTCTATAAATTACCTGTAGAAAAGAATAAAATTGTTTTTTCTAATTTTAATGGTAACGGATATGGCTGTAATCCAAAGTATATAACAAAAGAGATTCTTAAAAGAGGTCTTAATTATGATTTAGTTTGGTTAGTTAATAAAAATGTAAATACAAATGACATGCCAAAAGAAATAAGAATTGTAGATTTTAAATCTTCAAAAGCAAATAAAGAACTCATTACTGCCAAAATATGGATAGATAATTATAGAAAAATATCACATTTAAAAAAAGGAATAAAAAAAAGAGAAAACCAAAAATACATACAAACTTGGCACGGCTCATTGGGAATAAAAAAATTAGATGCAGATGTCAAAATGTTTAATAATTCATTTAATAAATCATGGTTATACCTTGCAAAAAATGATTCACAAATAATGGACTATCTAATAACAAATAGTTCTTTTGAAGAAAATGTTTTAAAAAATGCTCTTTGGTTTAATAATGAAACAAAACAATTTGGACATCCTAGAAATGATATATTTTTCTACAATGAAACTGAACTTAATAAAATAAAACAAAAAGTATTTAAATCTTTAAATATTAAAGAAAACAATAAAATATTTTTATATGTACCTTCATTTAGAGATGATTACAGACTAAATTGCTATATGCTAAATTTAGAAAATATTCAAAATACGTTAAAGAAAAAGTTTGGTAATGATTGGACTATTCTTATTCGAGTACACCCTAAAATAAGCAAGTATTCTAAAAAATTGTTCAATTATAATGATACGATTATTGATGCTTCAAAATATTCTGATATTCAAGAACTTTTAGCAAGTGCAGATATTGCAATGACAGATTATTCAAGTTGTATATTTGATTTTATGCTATCAAGAAAGCCTGCCTTTATATTTGCAACAGATATTGAAGAATACAATACAGATAGAGGTTTCTATTATCCATTAGAAAGTACACCATTCCCGATTGCAACAAATAATGATGAACTTATCAAAAATATAGAAAATTTTGACAATGACAAATATCAAACTAAAGTAGAAGAATTTCTAAAAGAAAAAGGTTGTATGGAAGATGGTCACGCATCTGAGCGAGTAGTTAACTTAATAGAAGAAATAATAAATAAGGATTAAATAAAGTGCAAGAAAGACCTAAAATATCAGTAATCATTCCTGTATATAATACAGAAAAATATTTAGAAAAATGTCTTGATAGCATATTAAATAATACACTAAAAGATATTGAAATAATCTGCGTTGATGACGGTTCCACAGATAATTCTTTGAATATACTAGAAAAATATTCTAAACTCGACAATAGACTAAAAATCATCAAACAACCTAATTCTGGAGCAGCAACTGCACGCAATACTGGTATTGATGTAGCAAAAGGTGATTATTTCTATTTTATTGATAGTGATGATTATGTACAAACATCTTTTCTTGAAAAAATGTACTATCAAATAAATTCTACTCATTCAGATATATGTTTGTGCAAAAGAACAGATTTTGATGAATTAAGAAACAAATACAATATTATTAAGAATGCGTTACTAACAGAAAATCTACCATCAAAAGTTTTTAACATTGATGATATTAACGATAAGATTTTTCAATTTTGTTCAATTTGTATCATTAATAAAATATTTAGCAGAAATTTGATACTATCTAACAACATTAAATTTCAAAATTTAAGTAGTTGTAATGACGTATTTTTCTATTTTGCAACCTTAGTTCACGCAAATCAAATTACATACGTTGATGAATCACTAGTAACATCTGTACGTTGTAGAAAAGGTTCTATAACATCTACTAGAGGAACTAAAATAAATAATATTGTTATAGCAGGAGAATACACAAAAAAATATCTTGATAATTTAAACATTTTTAATAAAGTTAAAGACTCTTTTTACAAAAGACTTTCATATAATTTCTTTTATGAAATAAATCAATGCAACAATAAGAAATTAAAAAAAGAATTTAACAATAAAATAAAATCTTTTTTACCACCAAAATATTTATTCATTTATAAAAAATATTGTTTTAATCAATTATTAAAAGCAATACTTAACTTTATTTTTTCAATAAGAAATACATATAAAAATAACATTAAATATAAACAAATCACATTATTAGGCATAAAAATAAATTTAAAAAGGGATAATAAATGAAAATAACAGTAATTGGAACAGGATATGTAGGTTTAGTTGCAGGTGCTTGTCTTGCAGATATGGGAAACAATGTTATTTGCGTTGACAACAACGAAGACAAATTAAAAAAACTCGAAAATGGTATAATTCCAATATATGAACCAGGACTTGAAGAACTTGTAAAATCAAACGTATCTGAAAATCGTTTAAGATTTACATCTAATATTGATAATGCAGTTAAAGAATCAGATGTTTGTTTTATTGCTGTAGGAACACCACAAGGTGAAGATGGCTCTGCTGATTTGCAATATGTACTAGGAGTAGCAAAAGAAATTGCAAAAGCAATGAATGGTTATAAAGTTATTGTTGATAAATCTACAGTACCAGTTGGAACTGCAAAACAAGTTACAGAATTGATAAAACAATATACTAAATATGATTTTGATGTCGTTTCTAATCCTGAATTTCTAAAACAAGGTAACGCAGTTGATGACTTTTTATCTCCTGATAGGGTAGTTATTGGTTCAAATTCTGAAAAAGCAACTGCTATTATGCAAGAAATATATGCACCATTTTTTAGAACTGGTAATCGTGTCATTGTTATGGACGTTGAATCAGCAGAAATGACAAAATATGCTTCTAATTCATTTTTGGCAACAAAAATTTCGTTTATGAATGAAATTGCTCAATTATGTGAAAAAGTTGGAGCAAATGCAGAAATGGTAAGAGTTGGTATGTCAACAGATTCAAGAATTGGAAACAAATTTTTATTTCCTGGTTTAGGTTATGGTGGAAGTTGTTTTCCTAAAGATGTAAAAGCACTAATCAAAACAGGTATTGATAATGGCATTGACATGAATATTATTAAATCTGCAGATGAAACCAATAAATTACAAAGAAAATTATTTATTGATAAGATAGTTTCTCATTTTGGTGAAAATTTGTCAGATAAAACTTTTGCAGTTTGGGGATTAGCATTCAAACCCAAAACAGATGATATGAGAGAAGCACCAGCAATAACAATTATAAATGAATTGTTAAATAGAGGTGCAAAAATTCAGGCTTATGATCCAAAAGCAATGGAAAGTGCAAAATACCATTTTCAAGATAAAATAATTTATTCAAAAACAAGTTATGAAGCATTAAAAAATGCTGATGCTCTATTGTTATTAACAGAATGGAACGAATTTAGACGTCCTGATATGGATAAAATAAAGGAATTATTGAAAACTCCTATAATATTTGATGGTCGAAATCAATATAACGTGGAAAGAATTACTCAACGTGGATTTGAATACATTTGTATAGGGAAATAAACAATGGAACAATTTATAATATCGTTAACATCATATCCTGCAAGGATAAATATTATTCATAAAACTATTGAAAGTTTATTAAATCAAACTTTCAAAGTTGATAAAATTATTTTATGGCTTGCTGAATCACAATTTTTGAATAAAGAAAAAGATTTGCCTAATAATCTTTTAAATTTAACTCAAAATACAAACTTTGAAATAAATTGGTGTGAAGATATAAGAAGTTATAAAAAACTCATTCCAACATTAAAAATGTACCCAAATGATGTAATAATCACATGTGATGATGACGTAATTTATGAAAAAGATTGTATTGAGAAATTATATAAAGCATACAAAGAACAAAACAATGTTGTATGGTGTCATAGGGGGCATTATATTACAACAACAAAGAATCAAATTAATACCTATTCAAAATGGATTAAATGCATAAATTATAATAAACCTTGTTACAATATTCTACAAACTGGTGTTGGTGCAGTTTTATATCCACCAAATTGTTTTTACAAAGATATATTAGATAAAAATTTATTTCTTAATCTTGCTTATGATACAGATGATTTATGGTTTTGGGCTATGACAGTTCTAAATGATTATAAGATAGGGGTTATAAAGAATAATATTCCATATATAAATGAAATAATTCCTAATAATTCAAATACATTATGGTCAAAAAATAAAGTTGAAAACGATATAAAAATAAAACAAATCTTAAATAAATATCCAATTATAAAGCAAAAAATAACGACAAAATTACCTTTATATTTCTACATAAAACGAATTTTTAATTTTCAAAAAAACGAAAATCACAAAATTATAACAATACTAGGTTTTAAAATAAAATTAAGAAATATAAAATAAATCAAGCAATAAAGGAGGTTATTATTATAAAAGATAAAAGAGAAATTTTTGAACGACTTGTAAGCATACATTATAGTGAAAATATATGTTTACCACAAGTATTAAATGGAAAAGTACTAGATGAAAATAAACTAGAAGAAGAAAATTATTTAAATAATAATAAAATACGTAAACAACTAGTAAAAAATATTTGTGATGAAATTGATAGTGAAAAAGATGCATACATAACAGAATTAAATAAAATAGATAATGAAGATGCAAAAAAACTTATATCTGAAATTGAAAAAATTGTTCCTAAAATTCATGAGTTTATAGAAGTAAAATTTGAAAATCAAGCAAAATCAAAATATACAGAAGAACCTAAAATTAAAGGAACTTCTACTGCTCTTATTGATTTTACATCAAGATTAGAAAAGGCAAAACAAGATAAGGAAAAATTACTTAATTTAATGAATAAAATAAAATCATTTTAATGCATTATAGATAGTCACAATTCGTGGTTTTATCCTTACTTTTTGCCATAGCCTGTAAGGTCTTTAATTACTTCACCAGCAATAATCAAACCTACTACAGGTGGAACAAATGCGTTACTTCCCGGTATTTGATGTTTTACTGTACATTTTCTTGTTCCTGGTGGACATACGCAATGAGCCTTGCAACTAATTGACATATCTTCAATCGGAGTTATTGGTGGCTCTTTTGAATAAACAACCTTAACACCACGAATTCTACGTTTTTTTAATTCTATTCTTATTACACGTGCCAAAGGACAAACAGAAGTTTTTGAAATATCAGCAACTTCAAATCTTGTAGGATCCATCTTGTTGCCGGCACCCATCGCACAAATAATAGGTGTCTTTGCAACCTTTGCTTTTTCTATCAATGACAATTTCCCAACAACAGTATCAATTGCATCGATTACATAATCGTATTGACTAAAATCAAATTCATCTTGTGTTTTTGGTGTGTAAAATGTTTGATATGTATTAACAACAGCATTTGGATTAATATCTAAAATTCTCTCTTTTGCAACATCAACTTTATATTTTCCGACAGTTTTTCTTGTTGCATACAATTGTCTATTCAAATTGGTTATACAAACTTTATCATCATCAATAATATCTATTGTACCAAGTCCACTACGCACCAATGCTTCTACTGCATAAGCACCAACACCACCAATACCAAAAACGGCAACTCTTGATTTTGATAACTTTTCTATACCCTCTTTACCAATTAATAATTCTGTTCTTGAAAATTGATTTAACATTTTACCTACCTTTGCTTACTAAAAGGGTACAATAAAAATAGTTTCTACTCAATGACTACAAAACAGAAAAATTTAACTCAATTCTTGACACAAACACATCATAATGTAATATAAAAACTAAACAATTTAGTCTGAGGTGTTTCTATGAATGAAAAAGAAAAAATGATAAACGGTCTTTTATATGATGCATTCGCTGATGAATCATTGGTTCAAGATAGAATCAAATGCAAAACGCTTTGCCAAGAATACAATTCAACAAAATATGCAGAAATGGACAAGCGTAAAGAAATTATCAAATCAATTTTAGGAAGTACTACAGATAATTTTTTAATAGAACAACCATTCCAATGCGATTATGGCTATAACATCACCATTGGCGACAACTTCTATGCAAACCACAATTTAATAATTCTTGATTGTGCAAAGGTAGAATTTGGCGACAATGTTTTTGTAGGTCCAAATTGTGCATTCTACACACCTCAACACCCACTTGATGCTGAAACAAGAATCTCAGGTTTGGAATATGCATTCCCTATCAAAGTAGGCAACAACGTATGGTTCGGAGGTAATGTTGTTGTATTGCCGAATATCACAATTGGTGACAATGTAGTTATCGGTGCAGGAAGCGTTATTACAAAAAACATCCCATCAAATGTTATTGTTGCCGGAAATCCTTGCAAAATAATCAGAGAAATAACCGAAGAAGATAAACATAAATTTGAAAAATAAATACTTCTAAATTTCTAACCAAAAATAAACAAAAAGCATGATAAAAAATCGTATAAATCGCTTGTAATCATGGCATCTTTGCGTTACATTTTTATATATAGTTAGTTATAAGAAATGGCTAGAAATATGTAAGGAGGGCTAGTACATATGCCAAAGAAAACAATAACGGTTGATGGTAACTACGCTGCAGCACACGTTGCGTATGCTTTAAGCGAAGTATCTGCAATCTACCCAATTACTCCTTCATCAACAATGGGTGAATGGATTGACGAATGGGCGTCACAACACAAGAAAAATATCTGGGGAAAAGAAGTAAATGTAGCTGAAATGCAATCAGAAGCTGGTGCAGCTGGTGCCGTTCACGGTGCTTTAGCAGCAGGTTCTTTAACTTCTACATATACAGCATCTCAAGGTTTGCTGTTAATGATTCCTGTTATGCACAAAATCGCTGGTGAAATGCTTCCAACAGTATTCCACGTAGCAGCAAGAGCTTTAGCTGCTCAATCATTAGCAATCTTCGGTGACCATACTGACGTTATGGGTTGTCGTAACACTGGTTTCGCTATGTTGGCTGCTAACTCAGTTCAAGAAGAAATGGATATGGCTTTAGTTGCACACTTAGCAACTTACAAAGCTAAAGTTCCTTTCTTGCAATTCTTCGATGGTTTCAGAACATCTCACGAAGTTCACAAAATTGAAGAAATCTCTTATGAAGATATTGCTAAATTAGTTGAACCAAAATATATTGAAGAATTCAGACAAAGAGCAATGCGTCCAGAAGCTCCTATGTGTAAAGTTGGTGCTCAAAATACCGACGTTTACTTCCAAGGACGTGAAACAGTTAACAAATACTATGATGCAGTTCCTGACATCGTTCAAGAATATATGGATAAAGTTGCTGCTGTAACTGGCAGACAATATCACCCATTCGATTACGTTGGTGCTCCTGATGCTACTGATGTTATCGTTGCTATCGGTTCTGGTTGTGAAACAATCGAAGAAACTATTGAATACCTTAACAAAACAAGAGGTACTAAGTATGGTCTAGTTAAAGTTAGATTGTACAGACCATTCGATGTTAAAAGATTCAACGAAGCACTTCCAGAATCTACAAAACGTATCGTAGTTCTTGATAGAACAAAAGAACCTGGTTCAATCGGTGAACCATTATACTTAGATGTAGTTGCTGCATTAGACAACAAAGACATCAGAGTAATCGGCGGACGTTATGGTTTATCTTCTAAAGAATTTACACCATCAATGGTTCTTGCTATTTACAAACACTCAGAAGAAAACGGTTTCCACGGTTTCACAGTTGGTATCGAAGATGATGTTACTCACAAATCATTAAAAGTAACTGAACACATCGTTACTGAACCAGAAGGAACTACAAACTGTATGTTCTGGGGCTTGGGTTCAGATGGTACTGTTGGTGCTAACAAAAACTCAATCAAAATTATTGGTCAATACACAGATAAAGATGCTCAAGCATACTTCGCTTATGACTCTAAGAAATCTTTCGGTGTAACTGTTTCTCACTTAAGATTCGGTGACCAACCAATCAAGTCAACTTACTTGATTACAGCACCTGACTTTGTATCTTGTTCTGCTCACGCTTATATCGGCAGATATGATTTATTAAAAGGTATCAAAGAAGGTGGTACATTCTTATTAAACTCACCATACTCTAAGGAAGAAGCATTCGCTCACTTAACTAGAGATATGCAAAAGACAATCATTGATAAGAAAATCAAATTCTACAACGTAGATGCTGAAAAATTAATCAAAGAACAACCTGGCCTACGTGGTAAAGGTGCTAACACAGTTATGATGGTTGCATACTTCAAGGTATCAGGAATCATTCCTTTTGAACAAGCTTTAGAAGGTATGAAAGCTATGACAACTAAGACATTCAAGAAAAAAGGTGACGACGTTGTTAACATGAACCTTGCATTGATTGATGCTGCTGTTGACGCTTGTGAAGAAGTAACAATTCCTTCATCATTAGATGGCGTTGGTTGCGTTGATGATGTAAAACTTATCTCTGATGATGCTGATGATTTCGCTAAGAAAATCATTGAACCATCAATGAGACAAAAAGGTGATGACATTCCAGTTTCTGCTATGAGCGTTGACGGTGTTATCCCTACAGGTACAGCTTGTTTAGAAAAACGTGGTATTGCTCCACGTGTTCCTCACTGGAACTCTGAAAACTGTATTCGATGTGGTATCTGTGCTTCTGCATGTCCACACGCAGCAATCAGAACTAAATTGGCTGAAAAAGACAGCTTGAAAGATGCTCCAGCATCATTCAATACTGTTGATGCAAAACCAAATGCAAACGGTGAACAATTCAAAGTTCAAGTATATTGCGAAGATTGTACAGGTTGTGGTGTTTGTCTTGACCAATGTCCTGCAAACAAAAACCCTGAAAAACAAGCACTTACTTGGTCAACTATCGAAAAAGAAGTTGAAGCTTGTGAATTAGAAAACGAAAAATTCTTTGATGCATTACCAGACAACGTAATGGGTAGAAACACTACTAAGACAATGAAAGGTGCAATGCTTAGAAAACCATTATTCGAATTCTCAGGTGCTTGTGCTGGTTGTGGTGAAACACCTTATGTTAAATTGGTTTCACAATTATTCGGTGAAAATTCAATCATTGCTAACGCAACTGGTTGTTCTTCAATTTACTCTGGTACATTCCCAACAATCCCTTATACTAAGACTAAAGAAGGCAGAGGTCCAGCTTGGGCTAACTCATTATTTGAAGATAATGCTGAATTTGGTTATGGTATGAGATTGGCAGTTGACCAAAACAGAAGTACTTTAAAATCATTCGTTGAAAAAGTACTTGAAAACGATAAAACACCTGCAGACTTAAAAGAAGCTTTAGAAGGTGCTATGGCTCACTTCGATAACTCAAAAACAGAAGAAGCTATCGCTGCTCAAACTAAGGCTAAAGAAGTTCTTGCAAAATATGCAGATGTTAAATGCCCTGACCTAGCTAAGGTTAGAGAACTTCAAGACTACTTCACAGATAAATCTGTATGGATTATCGGTGGTGACGGTTGGGCTAACGATATTGGATACGGTGGTATCGACCACGTTCTTGCTCAAAACAAAAACGTTAATATCTTAGTTCTTGATACAGAAGTATATTCTAACACTGGTGGTCAAGCATCTAAATCTACACCTACAGGTGCAGTTGCTAAGTTCGCTACCGGCGGTAAGAAAACTTACAAGAAAAACATGGGCTTGATGAGCATGTCTTATGGTTATGTATATGTTGCATCAGTTGCATTGGGTGCAGACAGAGGTCAAACTCTTAAAGCATTCCAAGAAGCTGAAGCTTACGATGGACCATCTATCATATTCGCTTATGCTCCTTGTATCGCACACGGTATCGATATGAGTAAAACTCAAACAGAACAAAAACGTGCCGTTGAAGCAGGTTACTTCCCATTATACAGATATAACCCTGCTAACGAACAACCATTCACTTGGGATGCAAAAGATCCTAAAGGTAGTTATCAAGACTTTATTAGAAGTGAAAGAAGATACAAATCACTTGCTAAAACAAATCCTGATAATGCTGAAGCTCTATTTGCACAAGCTGAAGAAGATGCAGCTAAGAGAATGGCAGTATTCAAATCTGTTGGTGAATTGATTAAGTAATCATTTTATTAATATGATAAAAAAGAGAGGTTGTAGGAAACTGCAACCTCTTTTTTATGCACAAATTAAGGAGTTAAAATGAACATAGTCGAACCTATTCGTGACCTTGAGGATTTAAAACTTGTTAAAGATATTTTGAATAAAAAATCACAAAGAGATTTTATAATTTTTACATTGGGTATAAATAGTGGATTAAGAATTTCTGATATACTAGCATTAAATGTAAAAGATATAAAAAACAAAACATATATAGATATTTTTGAGAAAAAAACTCAAAAACGGAAACTATTCCCAATCAACGAAAATTTAAAAATACTTTTAGATAAATATATAAGGAATAAATCCGAGAATACACCATTATTTTTAACTAAAAAATCAAATCGAATGGAGAGAGTATCTTTTTATCGCATAATAAATAATGTATGCAAACAAGCAGGAATAGATTACAAAGTCGGCACACATACATTAAGGAAAACTTTTGGATATCATCATTATCAAAAGTTCAAAGATGTAGCAATTTTACAAAAGATATTTAATCATTCCTCGCCAGAGATTACATTAAGATATATTGGGATAACGCAAGATTTAATAAATGAAAGTTATAAAAATTTTATTCTTTAACGTAACATAATGTAGATTGTGTTACGTTAAAGATGTAACTATTTATAATTTTAATTTGTTAAATTGTTTCGCAACATTTCTTTGACCGCAAAGAAACGTTGCACAAAGAAACTCTCGACCTGAACTTCATTTACACATCATAAGTAATTATTCTGCATAGAGTTTCGGAACTCGTGAATTTACAAATATTTTTAATATACTAGTAAATTCACTCAAACACCTCAACATAGAGCAGAATAAAACAATGATGGCTCTATGTTGAGGTGTTTGAGTG
>JBNMJS010000050.1:0-13974 GCA_050873965.1 Cyanobacteriota bacterium
AATACGCATCTTGATACTTAACATTAATCTTACTCATATTAAAATCCCCTAAATAATTCCCCGTATTTATATAAAGATTATTTGAGTTTGATAATTGACTTTTTTTATCGCTTATTTAACATTTCGTTACATCGCCAAAATACATGTCACAATTGAGTTTGACATGAATTAAACTACCATTTATCGGCATCATATTTTTTGTATAAATTCACTCTTTCATCAATCTTATCAATCAATTTTTGATATAATTGTTTTTCTTTTTTTGAGATTTGTGTTTTTAATTTTGCTCGATAAAAGATTTGTTCTTCTTTTAATTTTCTAATTTTTTTCTTATGTGCTTCTCGTTCTTGAAATAACCAGCCCTCAAATCCACAATCAGGTGGGGTAACTGTCCAAGGTGAAGATGGGAAAATTCTACAAACTTCTAAACGACTTTCATATCTTGAACATAAATTATCATCTTGTAAGAATCTACATCTATAAAATGTTTGATTTTCATAATCTGGAATATTTTTAACAATCCCCTCATCTACAGCCATTGCATCTGCTACAGAATCATAAGGTTCAAATAATTCTAAAAATTCTAAAGAACTCTTGTCACCATTTTCTGCATTTTTAACTAATTCCTCATGAGGAACAGATGCAACAACAACCCTGCAACATTTACCACACATTTTGCAAAGTCTTTGAGGTCTTCTATTTAAAAAATCCTTATTTGTATAATCCATAAAACCATTATATCTCATATTTTAAAACATGGTACTTTACAAATTTTTTAGGTTACGTTATCATCATTGTATGATTAGAAATTTACGACGTACACAATATAAGAAAAAAGGCTTGTTTTTATTTTAGAAACATCTTATTTTGTGTATAAAAATAAAAGCAAGACCTTAAAAAAGGTCTTATTTTTTTGTAAAAATTTGTAAAAAATCAGCAATTTTAAAATTTAGAATACTTATTAATAAAAGGAAGGTTAGATATACTTATGATGAAAAACATTCGACGAAGATATACTATCAAGGCGAACGCTCCAATCGTCTATTTAATGAATTTAAGATGGGGCTTGTAATACAAGTTTAGGTAGTATAAGGATAAAGGAATGGCAATCGCAGCTAAAATATTTTCAACATTGGGAAATTCCCAGTCGCTTGTTCCATTGGCAGTAAAAGACTGTGCTAATGGTGCAGGAATGACGGCAGCATCATCAGTTACAAATAAAGACGAAGGTGTAGATAGATTTATAGATGAATTCGGCTCTGAAGCAATTTGGCTTGGAGGAATTCCACTATTTAAAGCAATTACAGATAAAACATTATTCAAAGCAGCAAAACTTGATGCCGCTTATGATGTTAGAAACTTAAAAAATAAAGATATTTTTGAGAAAACAAAAGAATACGCTCCAACAGAAACTATTAAAAAAGATATAGAAAAAATTGGTTCTCATCAAAAAGCATTCAAGAATTTGAATGTTGCTAAATTTGTTGTATCAACAGCATTAGCACTTGGTACATACAATTTGATGACAAACTTAAAACAAAAATATACAAATAACAAAATTAGAACAAAACTTTTAAAACAAGAAGAAGCTAACAGTATTAACCTTATGAATAATAAAGGTTTAATTAGCAATAACAACAAAGATCTAAACTTCCAAAATCTGTCTAAATTAAGAAGTAAGAAAGCCGATAACAAACAACAAAATGGCACTAATCCAAGTTTCAAAGGTGCTTATGATGTAATGCTAGACCCTGTTAAAAACATGCTAGTTCTTGATGCAGGTATTACATCTGAAAGATTAGGTAAATCTAGATCTCCACAGGAATTCATGGGTTATGCAATCAAAGAAGGTGGATTCTTATTCTTTATGTATTATCTAGGACAAAAAGTTCAAAACCACTTTGAAAAGGTTGCTGACAAAAAACACAACAAATCTATAGCACTTGATGCAAGAGTTTTAGAGAATGACCACTTAAAAGAATCTTTTGCAAACAAAAGTATTGAAGAAGGATTAAACAACTTTCCTAAAAATGCTACAGATGTAGAATTATACGACTTTATTAACAAATCTGGTAACAATGTTGTTGTAAAAGCAGTAAAACAATCTGACATTATTCAAACATACAAAAAACCTAAGAAATGGTATCAAATTTTCAAAAAAGCAGAAGATACAGGCAAAATTGATACAAGAAAATATATAGATTTGAAAAATGTTAGACAAACTCACTCTAATATTGCAAAATTATATGAACAATTTAATCAATCTGGACAAACAGTTGATGAATTTTTCCATGATGTTAGAAAACTAAAAAGAGGTTCTATCATGAAAAATATGGGTTCAACAATCTTCGCATTAGGAGTATTTTTACCTTCAATAATGCTTGCTGATAGATTGTTAAAACCTAACAACAAAGAGTTTGCCGTAGAAAAAGACATTAAAGAACAAATAAAAAAAGAAAAAGAAGCAAAACAAATAATTGCATAGTTTAACTATGGATGATGAGGTTTCCCAGTCATATTATTAAAATTGCTTTTATTCATAGTTTTATTTGCCTTTTCCTTATCAATAGAACTAATTGTATCAAAAAACGTAGGTGTTCCTATTGTTTTAGAAATTTGAAAATGAATAACATTGGCTCGATTAAGGTAATTTGTTAATTTGTCATACCTTTCATCTGCTTCACCATAAGGAGTCTGAGTGGTAACAATTTCATCAACACCTTTATTCAATGTTTCTAACTTTGACAAAGCAGACTTTATATCTTTTCCAGAACTAAAATTCTTAGATATTTTAGGCAAAACTTTATCTGATAGGAAATTTTTACATCTCTTAAATGCCTTTGATATTATCGTAGGTTTAGGCGTAAGAATTGATGCTAATTCACCAGATAATTTTGCTGTCACATCTGAATCACCATAACTAGCATTCAAAGCCTGCAATGATGATTGTAAAGAATGCTTACGCATAGTTAAAACATCGACTTTTTGAAAATCATTAATACTTTTGGCACTTTCAATTTCTGCATCAAGAGATTTTATCTCAGATTCTAATTTGCTTATTTTATACTCGGTTTTAAAGACTTCATCATCAATATTTTGATAAGCACCTGCTTCTAATATTGTTGAGTCTAATGCATTTAACCTTGTATGAGATGGATTATCAACTTGATATTCTGCATCATAAGCATTATTTTGTTCTGCATTCAATTCCCTATTATTTGAATTGTTTATCTGAGGATTTGATACAGGTTGTGCATTTGTTGGCTGATTATTCATAGAATAGGCATTATTCCCACTAACAGGCACGTTAGAAGGATTAAAATTCCTAATATTGAAATTTTGATAATTGTTTGCCATTCTAAATCTTTAATTATAGTACTACACCAATGTTATAGCATATATTTGAAGTAACATTCTTCAACTTTTTAGATGAAAAAAAAAGCTGAGATAAATCTCAGCATGTTTGTGTGTGTGTATTTGATGAATTTTATTTTATTATTGTTTAAAAATTTTCCCTTATAATTTTTCACTATCCAATTTCTTCTAACAAATCATTAATTTGATTTATCAATTCTGCATCTCTGAATTTATCTGTATGATTTAAAGCTTTTCTTAGCAATATTTTTGCTTTTGCAGGATTTTTCAAATCATACATCAATTCACCTGCTGCTTTATAATTTTCTGCAACACTATTTGATACTTTTGCATCAGAATAATTTTTAACAGCATTTGCATAACATTTTAAAGCTTTATCAGGTTTATTAAATTTGTTGTATGCACCAGCAGTATTGCTTGATACATAACCTTTTGTTTCTGCATCATCTGTTTGGTCAACTAAAACATTTGCTTCATCATAGAAAATAAAAGCATCTTTGTTGTATCTATCAGTATAAATGTTTGCAATATTTGTCAAAGATTTTGATTGAGAAGATAAATCATCTTCAACACCAGCATAAGAAACAGATGTCATATAATGATTGATTGCAGAATCAACTTGATTTACATCATCATAAATCTTAGCCATTGAATAATGTGCTTTTGTTTTAATGTTAGTATCTGTTGTAACATTTAATGATTTGTTATAACTACTTAATGCTTGTGCCAAATAGTTATTATCATCATAAATTTTAGCCATTTCATAGCAAATCTTAGATTGAGATTCGCAATCATTTATAGATTCTGCTCTCTTCATTGCTTTTTGGAAGATATTCATGGCTTTTGCAGGATTATTTGAATAAGCATGTCTTTTTGCTTGAACAAATAATGCCTTTAATTCATTATCCTCTGGAATAATAGTAATTTGTGGTTTACGTCTTCTTTGAACTGGTGCCGGAGCAGGAGCAACAGGTCTTGCAACTGGCTGTCTTCTAACCGGTTGAGGTGGACGTTGCATTACTCTTTGAGGTTGAGGTTGTAGCATTGGTCTATGAACTTGTACAGGTTGAACAGGAACTGTTTGATGAACAGGTTCTGCTGGTTGTGGTATAGGTTCATAGTCTGGAATTTCTTGTAATTCAGGTTGAGTTTTTTCAGCAGGTATTGAATTGTCAACAACAGAATCAGGTTGTTGAGGAGTATTACCTTCTGGGAATTTTACTAGGAAATCTTGATTTATTTCACCATCATTATATCTGTAATTAATTCTTTGTAAGAATAGGGCATCTAACCAATTTTGAACAACTTTTGACTCTTTATCAAGAGTTTTTGAAATATAAGTATCCAAAATTACTGCTGCATTTTGAAGATTTGTTTGAACATAATTAATAGATGGTGCTTCACCTTTTGTATGTTGTTCAACATCTTGCAAATAACTCTCAACTTCTTCAACTAAACATTGAGGAGTTCCAATTGCAGCATAAGTACCTCTAAAATCCTTGATAACCTGTGCAATGTTAACTTTATTATTACGAGCCATATTGTTAATTTGTTTTTGTGCTTGCTCATCATGTTGAACAGGTGCTTGTTGTGGCTGTTGCATTGGTTGTGGACGTGGAGCAGGTCCTTGTTGCATAGGTTGAACAGGACGTTGCATAGGTTGTTGCATTGGCTGAGGCATTGGTTGACGTTGTTGCATCATACCTTGTTGAGCCATAGGCATTTGTTGAGGCATACGTGGTGCTTGTTGAGGTACAGAATGATTGCCAACAGGACGAGCTTGCATTGGTTGTGGTGCTTGTTCAGTTTGTTGGTCTTTATTTGCACCCATAATAATTGGTTTGCCACGACGAGCCGTTGGTGGACGTTTTGGGAAAGTTTTTTTAGCAGCAGCTGAATCAGAAGCTCTGCCTCTTGCAATAGTTTTTGGACCTTGATTTTGACCTTGTTGATTGCCTTGTTGTTGACGGCCTTGATTGCCACGATTACCTTGCTGCAAAGAATCTTGAGTCTCTTCAGACCCTTCCTCTGCTTTATATCCTTGACCGTCTTTTACGACGTATGGTCTAGGTGCAATTGTATTCATCGCATTATACACTACAAACCGTCCTTCCCAATGAGATTACGTCTCTATTTAGGATAACTTTAACCTTAGTACCGTTAAATCATCTATTTGAATGACTTCTGTAATGTATTTAATGTTTTTTTTAAATTTGTCAAATATTTCATACAAAAATATGAGAAAATTTTATAAAATTTACAAAATTTATGACAAATAATTATTTTACTCTTGAGAAAACTTCTACATCAATATCATCATAAGTATTCTCAAAGAAATATGCAGAACTTGCTACCATTGAAGCATTATCAGTACAATATTTCATAATTGGAGCATTTACACGATAACCTTCTTTTTCTAATTCAAATATTTTTCTTCTAATCTCTGAATTAGCAGCAACACCACCTGCAATAACAACTTGTTTATAACCTTTTACTTCTAGAGCATGTTTTACTTTTTTTATCAATGTTTCAGAAACACATTCTTGGAAACTTGCACAAATATCTGCTAATGGTAACTCTTTGCCATCAAATGATTTTACTAATCTTGAAGCAGCCGTCTTTAAACCACTAAAACTAAAATCAAATTCACCAACTTTTGCTTCTGGAAGTTTGAAAGCATGTGGATTACCCTCTTGAGCCAACTTATCTAATCTTGGCCCTCCTGGATATGGTAAACCAATCAATCTTGCAACCTTGTCATAAGCCTCACCAACAGCATCATCAATTGTTTCACCAATAATTTCTAACTCTGAATAAGATTTAACATCAATAATTTGAGTATGACCACCACTAACTAACAAAGCAATAAATGGAGGTTTTAAATCTGTATCAATAAAATTAGCACTAACGTGTGCATTCAAATGATTTACACCAATAAATGGCTTGTCATGAACAAGTGCCAAACTTTTTGCAGCATTCATACCAACCAATAAGCAACCTACTAATCCAGGGCCAACGGTACAAGCAAATGCAGATATATCTTCTGGTTTTAAATTTGCTTCCTTAAATGCTTCATCAATTACAACATTGATTGCTTCCAAATGTTCTCTTGCAGCAATTTCAGGAATAACACCACCATATTTTTCGTGTGTCTTAATTTGAGATGCTACAACATTTGATATAACTTTTCTACCACCTTGAACAATTGCACAAGCAGTTTCATCACAACTTGATTCAATTGCCATAATATAACTTTTTTCATTTATTGTAACAGGCGTGTTACTAAATAATGTATTTTTAACCTTGTTCATAGTACCATTATAATGCAAAGACAGTGAATGTGAATAGGATTTAATTAAATAAAATGCAATTTATAGATAATACAAAAATAAAACTTGTTTCAGGTAAAGGTGGCAACGGAATGGTTGCTTGGCGACGTGAAAAATACGTTGATAAGGGTGGACCAGCCGGTGGCGATGGTGGTAACGGAGGTGATATATATTTAGTTGCTGATGAAGGACTATCAACACTTTTAGATTTCAAATTCCGTTCTGTATTCAAAGCTGAAAACGGTGAAAATGGTGGTATAAAAGGTATGCATGGCAGATGTGCAAAACATTTATACATTAAAGTACCATTAGGAACTGTTGTAACAGATGACAAAACAGGAAAAATCATTGCTAACTTAACAGAACAAGGTCAAACTGTATTAATTGCAAAAGGTGGACGTGGTGGACGTGGTAATGCTAGATTTGCAACGCCACAAAAACGTGCTCCTCAATACTGTGAACCAGGAGAGCCAGGAATTGAAAGATTGGTAGGCTTAGAGCTAAAACTTATTTCTGATATTGGACTTTTAGGAATGCCAAATGCAGGTAAATCAACATTTATTAGTGTTGTAAGTTCTGCTAAGCCTAAAATTGCTGATTATCCTTTCACAACACTTGTTCCAAATCTTGGAGTAGTTAAAAAGCCAAATGGTGATGGGTTTGTAATTGCTGATATACCAGGACTAATAGAAGGTGCAAGTGATGGAGTTGGACTTGGTTATGAATTTTTAAGACACGTTGAAAGATGTCGTTTTTTAATTCATATTGTTGACATTACACAAGATAATCCACTTGAAAACTTTAAAATCATAAATAAAGAATTAGAAAAACATTCAGAAGCATTAGCGAATAGATACCAAATTGTAGTTTTAAATAAAATTGATGCTATCGATGAAGAATTAAAAGATATGATTGTAGAAGAATTTCAAAAATATCTACCAGATAAAGAAATTTTCACAATTTCGGCTGCTACAAAAGAAAATGTTGATAAACTAATGTATTTTGTATCACAAAAAGTTGATGAAATAGAACGTCCAACAATAGAAGTACACGTTCAAGAAGACGATGGTGCTTACGACAATGATGATAGCAGTTTTGAAATATATAAATTAGATAAAAATACATTTATGGTTCAAGGTGGAAAAATAAAACGTCTAGCAAGCGTAACAGATGCTAGAAACCCTGAACAAATCATTAGATTACAGCACATAATGACTGCTATGGGAGTATTTGAAGCATTAAAAGCAAAAGGTATCAAAAATGGTGATACACTAATTATCGACCACTTAGAACTTGTACACTATGATGATTCTTTATGGGACGAAGGTAACGGATACTAAAAATTAAAAACAGTTCCTCTAGCAACCATATCAATAATTGCTTGTCCAAATAATAAACAACCAATAACAATGCTAATTATTGTAGATAACATTACAGCACCTGCTGAAATGTCTTTTGCCATACCAACCATTTTGTTATATTTGTTGTGATAATAAGCGTCAAGCGTAAATTCAATGGCAGTATTAACCATTTCAGTAACAATAACAAGTGCTATCGCAAATAACAAAATTGCAAACTTTTCAACATTAAACTGAAAAAAAGTCCCAGCAGCAATAACCAATGATGCAACGACTAAATGTATTCTAATATTACGTTCACTTTTTAATACAAGACGAAAGCCTTTTCTCGCATTTCTAAATGTATTTTTTAATCCTTGTGATTTATATTTACTCATTATCATCACCCATTGCGTATTTTAACGCCTTTTTCTGTACTTCTACAACGAAATTATAATCTTCCTCAGTTTGATGGTCAAATCCGAGTAAGTGAAGAATACCATGAGCTATTAAAAAATACAACTCATATTCATCTAAAACATTATGTTTTTTTGCTTCTTCTCTAACTTTATCTAAAGCAAGCAAAATTTCACCTAAATTTATATCCTCATCTAGAACGAATTTCGTTTCATCATCTGCAAAAATTGCAAATGTAATAATATCGGCAGGATAATCTTTATCTCTGTAATCCCTATTTATTTGATGAGTTTTTTCACTATCACAGAATAAAATATCAAAAGTTAATGACTCAAAATCAAATCCATCAAGACAAGAAATATTAAGCAACTGTTCCAAATAATATTCAACTATTTTTCTTGTAATTGCTATACATTTAACTTCATCAATTTCCCAATCAGGGTATATATTTTCTGTAAAAACATTAATTATTTTTGTTGTCGTCATTGTTATTATTCTTATTCTGTTCTAATTGTTTTATTTTTGCCTCAAAATCACTATCCATTGCTGAATGAGAAGATTTTGTATTATCTAATTGATTTACAATTGCTTGATGATATTTAATCCTATTATGTTGCATACCACGAAGAATTCTATTAAATGTAGTAGCAATAACCTTTAAATCTTTTAAAGTTAAAGGACAATCAGAGAACTGACCATCATTCAAACGTTCTTTAATAATTTTATCAATAATTGCTTCAATTTCATCATTTGATGGAGTTTTCAAAGAACGAACAGCAGATTCAACAGCATCTGCTATCATCAAAATAGCAGTTTCTTTTGAATTAGGTTTTGGACCAGTATATCTAAACTGTTCTTCTTTAACATTTTCAATACCTTCTTCGGCAATCGCTTGGTTATAGAAATAACTAGCCAATCCTTCACCATGGTGTTGTAAAATGAAAGAATGAATTACTGCCGGCAAATGATATTCTTTAGCCAATTCCACACCATCTTTTGGGTGAGCAGTAATAACCATTTTACTTAATCTTGGGTTTAATTTTGTATGAGGATTTTCTATACCAAAATAAGATTGATTTTCAACAAAGAATAATGGGCGTTTTAATTTACCAATATCATGATAGAAAGAACCAACTCTTGCCAATATAGGATTTGCTCCTATTGCTTCTGCAGCAGCCTCTGCCAAGTTTGAAACCATCAAACTATGGTGATATGTACCAGGAGCTTCAAATTGTAAACGTTTTAATAATGGTTGGTTATGGTCAGCCAATTCTGCAAGTCCATACGGTGTAATAATACCAAAAGTACTTTCTAGAATTGGTAATGTACCAAGTGCAATAATTCCACTCAATACACCATTAACAAATATCAATAATAAATCTCTTAAAATCAATAAATTATCAACATCAATCAAGAATTTTTCTAACATATAAATACAAGAAACAATGATTATACCTGCAATAGAAATTTTCAAACCAGTTAGAATTAAATCAAAACGTCTTGAAAATTTAATCTTTGAAATAGCAATCATCGTAACGGTATTTAATATAATAAATGATGCAACAAACTCTATACCATAATGCATACTAATAGATAAAATACCTAATAATAACATTGAGGCAAAGAATGCAATTCTAGCATTTGTAAAAATTGAAAGAATTATAATAAATGCTGGGAATGGCAATATATACGGTGAAAAACCTGTTGGAATAACAACAGCAATCAAAGATAAAAACAGAGTTAAAAATCCTGTTATAGTTAAATGATGAGATTCATAAAATACTTTTTCAAAATTCTTCTCATACTGTAAGAAAATAAATGTAGAACATAAAACAAGTATAAATATGCCTAAAATACCCCAAACATTAAGTTCTAAAACATTATATCCTGCTTCTCGTAAAGCATCTTTTTTCAATTTTGTAACAGGTTCACCCTCGAAAACAATTTTATCACCCTTATGAAAAACTACTTCATAAGGTTTAACAGAATTTTGTGCGTTTTTCTTCGCTATTTCCGTAGCCAAATCATCAACAACAAGGTTCGGAGTAATAATTTCTTTTAACAATGCTGTAATGACTGTTATCTGGTTTCTTGGAGTGTTTGCAGGGATATTACGTTGAATAATTTTATCAATTTTTCCATCATCATAACTACTTTCAGTAATACCAACATTAAGCACTTTTACCAATGTAATTTTCGCTTTATCAAAAATCTTTTGTAAATTTTGGTCATTAGATATTAATAAATAATTTGCCAAATATGCTTTTTTATCTTTTGATGGAATATCAAACAATAAAGATAATTCATCTTTTTTCACAGAATCAGTAACATCTTTATGTCTAATCTGTTGAATAGAGGTTTGCAATGTATCTAAATTCACCTTGATAAACTCGTCTTCCGCAGGAATTAAGATAGGTTCAATATTTTGAACAACATCTTGTCTATGTTGTTCTGTACGTTTTGTATCAACGACAGTTATAGTCTTTTGAGCAATAATATCTTTTTTGCTTATACCATTTTCAATAACTCTTTGAAAGAAAAAATTTTGAGATGACACAATTAATGTCATCACCAAAGAAAAGCATAAAAACAAAACTATATCTGTAACTTTATGAGATTTAAATCGTTCAATAATTTCGTCAAAACTAAGAGGCATAATAAACTATTCCTTTACAACCTTATTATCTTTCAGTTTTACTATAAAACCGCACTTAATACAAGCAAGCGTTTCACCAGTACTGTCAACAGGCAAGAATTCATGTTCACAATGTTCCTCTTCATCATCGTTTATAGATTGTTGTAAGGGGTCATATTCAAATTCATTTCCTAATTTTTTAGGGAACAACCATTTCCATAAACATTCAAAAATATACATTTAGAACTCAAAACCTCCAGGGAGCAATTCTTCAATTGTATGAATAACTGGTTCACCTTTTTCTTCGGTAATAACTTCTAAACCTTTTTTAGACTTGAACTCGTCCATAACTTGTCTGCAAGCACCACATGGTGGACAATTATCTTTGTTAGGTGAATAAATAGCAATTGCAACAATCTTCTTTTCACCGTTAGCAATTGCAGTACCAATAGCATTTCTTTCTGCACAAATAGACATTCCATAACTAGAATTCTCGAAATTGCAACCTACATACATATTGCCACTTTCAGCTAAAACACATGCTCCAACATTAAATTTAGAATATGGAGTATATGCATTTTTAGATACTTCTTTTGCTCTTTTCAATAATTCTTCGTAATTTGTCATATTAACACCTACCTTACACTAATTTAACCATATATATACAATAATCAATCCTTTATCCGGTTGACATTTTAGAATGCGAAACTGGTACATTATATAATACACTATTGTTTCAATTAGAGCAATAGTAAAATAAGCATTTTTATAAAAAATCACAAAAAACTAAAACAATGCATCACCATTGTTCATCAGTTTCACCATTATTCATTCTTTCTTCTGGTGACATATAATTATCGTACGAACGGTTTCTTTCTTCTAACTCTAATTTTCTTGCTCTCAAATATTTTTCTTCATCATTTCTATATTTTTCTGATAATCTGTCGTCTTCGTCCCAATCAGGATCATATCCACGTTCAAATTTATATTCATCATTCAATTTACGAACATCTTTTCTCAAATTCTTGATACGTTTCTGCTTAGCAGACTCATTGTATGAATAATCTTCATCTTCATAAATATCATCTTCTTCAGAATCATCATAATATTCTTGACTATCATCATCTAAATATTCATCTGTTTCACTTTGTTCTAATCTAATTTTTTCTTCTAAACTCTCTACAAATTCTCTTCCAGTTATTTTATTCGTTTGTTCTATTTTTTTAGAATTTAACAGATTTTTAAATTCAACAAAAAATCTTTGTGCAGTATTCAAATCAACATTTCTTACCTGATTAGCAGTTTCTTCTGTAAATTCTGCACTGTTAACAGATAACAGTTTATTTATAATTTCTTCTCTTCGTTTATTAGTTAATCTTTTTCCTAGAAAAATAGAATTGAGCATATCTCTAACTTTAATCAATTCGGCAGTTGAAATTTCTTCATCCAACTCTGATTTTTTATTAGTATTATTTTTATTTTTTGAAACAGATTTACTCCATTCTCTGTAATTAGAAACTCTTATATCTTCTTTTTGTTTTGAATTCAATTTACAAATTTCTACAATAGCAAAAATAACTACCAATCCAACAATAGTCCAAAATATTGGACTTGTTAATATTGAAACCAACGCACCTAAAATAACTACAAAAATAACAAAATAAAAAATCTGCATATAATACCTCTTAACTAATTATATACGAAATTTCTTAAATATAAACAAATAGAAAATATATTATGGTTCAATAATATACCTATCGCCTCTTGGATCGTTTAAATCTTTTTTACAACCAATTTTTTCATAAAAAGGTTTTGCTTCTTCTAAGGCATATAAATCGGTTTCTTTTTCTTTTGCAAATGTTGATTTTATAAAATTGATACAAGCCTTGCCTATATCAGACAATTTATTTGGATTAGATTGTCTTGCACTATGTTGATGTTCTGGATTAACTTCTAAATAATGAAGTGTATATTTTGATTTTCCATCAACGACTTGGAATAAACCTTGAACTTTTGTATCATCAAGGTTTTGATATCCACCTCTTTGAGTAGAAATAGCGAATATTTTTTTATAACTTGGTAAATCTTTGTAATAAAGATTATTAACAATTTTATCGCTAAGGTCTGTATCCCACCTATCAACGACTTTTGCTAGACTATCTAAATCGCTTTTATCAATTCTAACAATAGCAGCCTTGATTGGTTCTTTGTTTTTGTAAATTGTTGCTGGGGCAACGTATGTACCTGTAAAATTAATATTATTCATACTTATTCAAAGTGCATAAAAATAAAAATTGCTTATTTTTAGAAAAAAGTTTACAGAAGTAAATATAAAATTATTATTTACCTATAATGCTATTATCTATTTTACGTCTATTTAAATAGATCTTTCGCTAGTATTTATACGGTTACGTAAAATTTGTAAAATACCTTGCTCAAGATGACGAAAGTCAAAGACGCTTCGACTAAAACCTAAGTATGACAGTATTTTCGTCATTCTGAGCGTAGCGAAGAATCTATATTAAATAAACATTAAAACAAGTTCAAGGTCTAAAAAAGAGATTCCAAAATAAATTCGGAATGACAAAAAAACAAACCGTCATGCTGAACTCGTTTCAACATCTATTTAAAAGGAGATTCCGAAACAAGTTCGGAATGACTCTATACTGGATTACTTCGTCGTTTCACTCCTCGTAATGACGTGATTTAACAAGTGATAAGTAAAATTCGACCTTAACGTAATGAACCATCATTGTTTTATTCTGCTCGTTGTTGAGGTGTTTGAGTAAATTTACTAGCATATTAAAATATCTGTAAATTCACGAGTTCCGAAGTTCTATGCAGAATAATTACAAATGATGTGTGAATGAAGTTCAGGTCA
>JBNMJS010000051.1:0-13553 GCA_050873965.1 Cyanobacteriota bacterium
GCCTCAGTATGACACCATTTTCGTCATTCTGAGCGTAGCGAAGAATCTATTATTAAAAAATAATAATTCTATACTGGATTACTTCGTCGTTTCACTGTCTTGGATTATTCGGGATTGTCACAAATTTACATTAACATCTTGGATTATTCGGGCGTGCTAAACACTATATTCACTTTTAAATTCTAAAGAATTTAGTCGTTCATTTCGTGTTTTACGCTCTTACGAGTTTCGCTCATTTTATTCGTTCACTCTACCGAAAATTCGTTTTTCGCAATGACGTAAACGGTATCTTTCTGAGGCTTTGCCAAAATATCTATTATAACTCGTAAAATAATTCAAGAAGAAATGAAGCATTAAAATTAAACAAATTAAATTTACATCTTTTGTCAGGCAGAGCCTGACCTCAATTCTAAACACCACAAAAATTAAAGGTGCTGAAATTTTCAGCACCAATCAAAACTTGTTAATTACCTCTTTCCCCTTAATAATTAACATTCTCGCTCTCTGTTAATATAATCCTTTAACTTCTAAATTTTTGGTTCACCATACACAGATTTTAAAACTTCTACGACCTTAGGCATTTGGCAAACAAAAGAATAATTACCCTTTGAAATTGAACAATTTTTACAATTTCCATTAAGTTTGTAACATTCTAACGCCTGTTCTGTCCAGTTTTGTGTAATAGAATCCGACAACTCCCCATTATTTTGTGGATAAAATACATCCTGTAACATAACATTCCTCTCCAATTTGTATCCCATCATGTTTAAATAACATTTCCCATCAGTACTATATCAAATTAAGTCATGTACTACATCATTTAAATGTAGTATTTTTATAAAAATTGTAGTTTTCAAACATATTTGAAAACAAGGGCATGCTCAATTCAAAGATTATTACAAATGTATATAAGATTTATATTCAAAATTACATTAAATTTTGTAACATTATTCACTAGAATTAATACTATAGTATTATATTTTTTAAACATTTATACTATACTGATTATTAAGATACTGTATAATAATAGAGAAGTATAAAATATAAAAATACTAAAAACCATGGAGGCAAAACACATGTCAGTAGGACAATTCGTATTTATGTTACACAGCCATTTGCCATACTATAGAAAAGCAGGTATGTGGCCATTCGGTGAAGAAAACCTATATGAATGTATGGCTGAAACATACGTTCCCCTTTTGAATGCAATATCTGAATTATGGGACGAAGGTATCAAAGCAAAATTAACAGTTGGTATCACACCTATCTTGGCAGAACAGTTAAATGATGAACATTTACAACATGGTTTTGTAAAATATATTGATGCGCAAATCAAAGCTGTATCAAAAGATTTGGAAAGATATCCTGATCCAAAAGTACCACATTCTCAACACTTAAAATATTTAGCAAAATATTATTTCGATTTATGGAACAAATTGAAAGATGATTTCGTAAACAAATACGAAATGAATTTGATTAAATACTTCAAAAAGTATCAAGACTTAGGTTGTATTGAAATTACAACATCTGGTGCTACTCACGGATTTTCTCCATTGTTAGCAACAGACAACAACTTGAATGCTCAATTCAAAGTTGGTTCTGATACAACAAAAAGATTATTCGGTAAAAAAGCAAAAGGTTGCTGGTTACCTGAATGTGCATACAGACAAGGTTATGAATACGTAGGAAAAGATGGTAAAAAACATTGGCGTCCTGCTATTGAAGTTACCTTACAAAATAACGATATTGAATACTTCTTCACAGAATCACACGTTATTGAAGGTGGTAACTCAATTGGTAACAGGCGTGTAATCGGTGTTTATGGAAACATTGAATATATTCCATTGCCAGAAAGAGAAGCAACTGGATATGATACATATTCAGCATACTGGTTACCAGATGCACAAGTTGCAGTAATGGGTAGAAATGATAGAGCAGGCTACCAAGTTTGGTCAGCAGCAGACGGTTATCCAGGAGATGGCGTATTCAGAGAATTCCACAAAAAAGATGATAAATCTGGTATGCACTATTGGAGAATAACTTCATCTAAAACAGATTTAGGTGACAAAATGTTATATGACCCAGTATTAGCATTAAACAAAATTAACGAAAACTCAGACCACTATACAACAATGATTTACCACTTGTTGAATGATTACAAAAAATCTCACAACGGTAAAGAAGGTTTGGTAATGGTATCATTCGATACAGAATTATTCGGACACTGGTGGTTTGAAGGTGTTGAATTTATTAAACAAGTTATCAAAAAATTCAACCAATATATTCCAGACGTAGAAAGAATGACTGCTGGTGAATATATAACTAAATACCCACCAAAAGAAGCAATCCAAATCCCAGAAAGTTCTTGGGGACAAGGTGGTCACTTCTATGTATGGCAAAACCACTTAACAGAATGGATGTGGCCTATTATTCATTCTTGTGAAAAACGTATCACAGATATTGTTTCTAAATATGAAAAAATACCTGAAGATAAATTACTTCATAGAGCATTAAATCAGTTAGCAAGAGAAAACTTGTTGTTACAAAGTTCAGATTGGCCATTCTTGATTACGACATGGCAAGCAAAAGACTATGCAACAGACAGATTTAATGAACACGTTGACAGATTCAGTTTAATCGCAGATATGATTGAAGCAGGCAACATTGATGAAGGTAAATTACAGGAAATTGAAAGTATTGATAACTGTTTCCCTGTAATTGATTACAGAGTATATTTACCAATCGAAGAAGGTGTAATTCCTCAACAAGAGAAGAAACTTGCACCACTATATACTGACTAATAATTACAAAAGATAAAGGAACCGGCTACTTTAAAAAGTGCCGGTTCTTTTTTTGTATAAATTTGAATTATTTAATTATGCTAAGTCACCCCATCCATTGTCTATATCTAACTTGTGTTTTACTTCATCATTAGAAATGTCGGCTTGTGCCATATCAGTTTGTGGAGCAGAAGTTTCTTCTTTTACTTGAGCGACAGAAGAATCACCCGATGTAGCATCTGTTGTATTTTCAACTGGAGAATCAACTAATGTTGGAGCAGTTTCAGCATTAGGATTTACCTCAGTATTTGTTTCAGGTGCAACTGCATTTTCTTTTGCTAAAGCATCTGTTGGTGCAAACAAATTAGTTTCATTAGTAACTGGTGAATCATTTATTGGCGTTCCTTGATTTAATACACCAATGTCAGCATTATCAGCTTTCAACAAATATTCTGGGCTTCTAAACATTCCGAATTTCTTTTTAACAGTACTCATATTAGAAAGATTTTCTGTTGAAGATTCATTTGTTTTCGCTAATAATCTATCAGCCTCTGTTACGTTCAATGTTGCATTATCATTATTTACTTTTTGCATTCTTGCATAATAATTGTTATGTTTGCCTTCAATTTCTTTACGTTTTTGTTTTAATGCACGTCTTAAGTTTCTACGACCATCGAATTTATTGAATGAACGCATTTCAGAATAGATCAAAGCAACATCATCAATATTTCTTGCATCTCGAATTTGTTCTGTTAAGATAAGTCTTTCTGCTGGTGTAATATCACGAAGTTCACCATTTTCATCACGTCCATTAATATAAGTTTTGATAGTAATATCATTAACAGAGTTATCATCATTATCAACAGTTGGATTTTCTGCAGTTACAGGTTTTTCTTCTTTTTTCTCTTCTGTAGCAAGTGTATTAGTTTTGTCTTCAACCTTTTTATCTTCTGCTTTTTTATCTTCAGTTTTTGGAGTTGAAGAATTACCACCATTTACAGGAGTATTGCTTGGTGTACCAGCAACAGGTGTTGCACTATCAGAAACAGGAGTTGATGAATCAGTAGAAGTATCTGTCGAAGTGTCAGAAGTTGTTTCATCTGCTGCAGTTGCTTCATCTTCAGGTGCATCACCGATTTTTTCAACATCATCACCTGTTTCTTTTTCCGTTTCTGCAACTTGTTCATCTTCTGCTACTTGTTGTTCTTCTTGAGCATCTTCTGCAGCCAATGCCATAAGTGCTTCTACGCCAGTTTGTAGAGTATCTACAGTATGAGCAGCATTTTCTGTTGCTACAATCATTGTTGGAATTGCACCCCAACCACGTCTTGGCTTTTTAGCGGCTACTTCTTCTAATGCTTTTTGATTATTTTCAACTTTCCTTTTAGCCGTTCTTTGTGCTGTTTCTAGTCTTTTAACATTCTTTTCTGCTTTAGTATATTTTTCTTGCAATTCTTTCAATTTTGCTTGTTTTTCAGGTAAACCACGACGAATTTCTCTGATTTCATTTTGCAATTCTTGAACACGTTGAGAATTTTCGCCTTGTTCACTTCTAGCTTTTTGCAATTCAGATTCTTTAGTTCTTATAGAAGTTTCAGTATCTCGAATTTCTTTATTTAATCTTTGAATTTCTTGTCCATGTTGAGCACGTTCTTGTTTCGCAACAGATAAATCCTGTTCAGCTTGTTCTGCACGACCTTTAGCGATTTTTTGTTCAAATTCAGCATCTTTAATTTGTGAATCGTAATCTTTATTTTTTCCGCCAAGACGTTCTACTTCTGCCTCTTTTGCCTTTAATTTAGCTTCATTTGCACGTATTTGTTCTGTCAATTCTTTTATATTTTCACCATGTTGAGTTCTATTTGCTTGAGCCTCAGCCAAATCTCGTTTTGCAACTTCAATTCGATTTTTTAGAGTTGCAATATCAGCTTCTAAGCCATTTCTTTCAACAAGTGTTTCTATTCTAGCATTTTCAGCTTTTAATTCATTTATTCTTTCAATATTTTGCTTAAATGCTTGAACTGAACGTTTGTCTTGAATACTTTGTTTTGGATATTTAACTCCTCGACTATCACTAAAGACAATCTTTTTACCATTAAATGTTGCTTTACCATCCAAGATATATTCTCTTGCTACATTTAGACGTTGTTCTTCAGACATAAACTTATATCTACCGTCTTTTTTCATTTGTTCAGCATATTTTTTAGCAAGTCTATTAATATCTGTTCCATATTTTTTGTTTTGAGTTGATAACTCATTAAGTTCTTGCTTATTACGAGATAATAATTTTTTAGCAGGTCTTAAATGTGCTTGCAATATTTCTTCTTGTGCTGAATAACCCTCAGCAACATCTCTTTGTGTCAATACATTTTCAGATTCAGTTCTATGTGCTTCAAATTCTTTAACTCTTTGACTTCTTGCACTAGCAACATCTTTATTCAAAGTAGAAACTTCATCATTAAGAGTATTTAATTTTTCTTGTTTTTGTCTTAATAATCTTGCTTGTCTTGAATAAGAAGCCTCTTGTCCTCTATAACCTTCAGCAACAGCACTTTGGTTATCCATTTCTTCTATAGCACCTTGTCGAGCATCTATTTCTTTTGCTCTAGTTGCAATATTTTCAGTTTTTGCAATATTTAGTTCTCTAACTTCTGATTCAAACTTAGATATTTGACCTTTTAGTTCTTCAATTCTGCCATTACGATTGATTACTTCGTTAGTGTTACTTCTTGAAGTTGCTTTATTTGCATCAATCTCAGCACTTGCGGCATCTCTTTCAGATTCTAGTCTATTCAACTCTCTTTTAGCTTTAGCAAGATTTGCATTAGCTTCTTTTAAATCTGCATCAAGACGTTTTTCTTCAAGTTTAGCACCAATATTAGGGTATTTTTCAGGGTTAATTGAGTGTTTTTTAGCAAATATTTGTCTGTATAAATCTGAACGTTCTGCTTTACTTGTTCTAGATTTAATTATATGATGATCACTTGCTAATTTCTTTTCAATCAAATCTAAAGATACTTCATCATCAGCACGTTTAATCAAATCTTCATATTCACCTTTTTTAGGATGTTTTTTAAGATTATTAATATCTTCTAACAATTGTTTTTTATTCTTTAATTTTGTCAACAATTGTTCACGTATTTCTGGATTTTTAACTTCAGCTTTAATTCTAGCTTCAATAGTTTCATATTCACCTTTTTTGCCACGAATACGTTTAACTTGTCTAGATGTCCAAGAGCCTTTTTTGAATTCAGCCTTGCCAATCAAACTATTAAATTCAGTTTCTTGAAGTTTATCAAGTTCAACAATACGTTTTTCTATAGCAACAGATGTACTAGATTGTTTAGCACCTTTTGCTTTTAAATCTTTCAACAATTTAGTTTTAACTTTTGGTTCTAAATCGCTTTTCTTGATTGCATTGAATAATGCATCATTTTCAGCACTTGTACCAGATTTTGCAGATTGAACTTTTGCTTCAAAATCAGCCTTTTTCATACCTTCGAATTCTGATAAACCTTCATTTTGAGCATTTTCTAAAGCTTCTCTATCTGTAGAACGTTTAATACCATTTTCATATTCTTTTTGAGCCTTAGTAATTTCTGATTTCTTAGCTTTAGGATTTGCAGCTGTATCTGTAGCATTCTTTCTTAATGCTGCCAAATCTTCATGAGTAGCAGATTCTGCTGCTTTATCAAGTTCTTTATTATATTTAGCCTTTTGTTTTGCTGATAATGTTTCACTTTCATTTACTCTTTTTCTAATAGCAGCAATATCTTCATGTGTTTTTGCTCCTGAAACACTTTGTTGTATATCTGCATTATCAAGTTTTTTGTATAATTTTTCTTTTTGTTTTACAGATAATATATCGTTACTTTCTAAATCTTTTCTAATTTCTGCAAAATCCTTCGGAGTTTTTGCCTCTGAAATTTGATTTTTTATCCTATATGACTGAATAGTTTTTTTAGTAGTACGAACTGGATGTCTAACCGTATCATAAGCAGTTTTTACACCCTTTCTTGCACTATTCAATGTTTGTTTTGTACCTTCCCACATTTGTTTTGGACTTGGTACCATTGATTTCAAACCAGCACCAGCACCTTTCAAACTTGCAACAAAACGTCCGCTACCACTCACAAGGGCTTCCATTTTTGCTGTATTACCAATAGCAGCAGCATTGCTCATTTGACCTTTGATACCTCTCTTGAATATAACAGCTTGTGTTACTTCACCAGTACCTTCACCCATTTCTTCCATTGCTTTTAATTTTTCGTCATAGGTATTAGCATTAGAATAATTAACGGCACCTTTTACGATATTTGCACCACCCATTGCAACACCAGCACCAACAATAACAGCAGTTGCGACACCAGCAGTACAAATTCCTGCAGCGACAACAGCAGCCGCAGCAGCCGTTACAACAACGGCAGTACCTAATGTTTTAAAAGTTTGTTTCCAACTAAATTTACCATTTTCATCAGTAAATGCTTTAGTTACAGATTTTACAACACCCTTACCAAAAGATTTTGCATGATCCCATAGTTTGCCCCAAAAACCTTTTTTCTCAGTTTTTTCTGTACTCTTAGATTTACCTTTATTCTTTGCTGCCTCAACAGCTTCTTGTTCTTTTTGCATCCAATAAGATTCTTTAATTGGATGACCATTAGATGCGTAATAAGCTTTTTGCCCTGTTTTAGGATCAACAGTATAATATCTACCAGTTTTTGAACCTGGATAATATTGTTTAACAAGGTTAGATTTTGCGTCAACATGTTCTTTTTTACGCATAGAATTGTTTCTATCAATTGTTGCATTTTCTGCCTTTAAAAAGACATTCTCATCCATAGGTTTATTATTAGCATCAAAATAGGTTCGCTTACCATTTTTCATAACATAATAATTACCTGTTGTGGAACCAGCAATCTTAAATTTACCGTCTGCCATTCTACACGTCCTTTCTTATTCACATAAATCTAATCATAGTTGCATGTACTAACGGCAGTTTTCTACAGTTTCTTTAGGATAGAAACCTTTTTCGTTACAAAAGTTAACTTATTTTCTACATTATCTCTTCTAAATATTTTTCAGTTTTTTGAACTCTTGATTTTGAACTAAGGCTTGTTTTTTGAATCAAATCCAATTCTTTTATCAATTTGTTTGCTGGTGTTTTTATTCCACATAAATTATTCACAATATATTCCCAAACATCTTTATCTCTTCCATTTGTGCCTAATGGTAAATTAAAATTCATGCCTGATAGAACAACTTTTTTAAGAATATTTTTTCTTTCAGGTACAACCTCTTTGTTATAAACTGCGACACTATTTCTATTCATATCATTTAAGAACATACCTAACATCTTTGCTGTTGTATTTTCATTAGGTTTAAATGTAGTGTATATTTCATCTGTAATTCTTAAAGATTTGCCAACCAAAACAAAATTGTTCGGATTAAAATAATCAAATTTAAAATTATTCAATCCTCTACCCATTTTGTTTAATCTATTCAAATTTTGTGCCAAACCATCATAAGATTTTTGAGGCAACTCTGCAAATCTTGGTAAATAATATTTTTCATAATATGCAATACAATCTTCTTTTGAACTTTTTGTAGTAATACTATCTGGAACACCAACAGGTATATGTTCCCCATTTGATGAAACATTCTTTAAAATTGATATATCAGAAAATTTCGCAACAGGCTCTCCATAATAACTTTTTAAACTAGCGAATTTTCCTTTACACAAAGAATCAAATTTTACATCTTTCGGTTCAATAGAATGAGAGGTTTTCATAACGAATTTATCATCAATTTTATAAACCTGTCCATTAGCACCCTCGCCTAAAAAACGCTTATCTAATTTGTCACCTAACATATTATTCAATTCTTTAGACAACAAATTTTTATCTTCATTGCTTGCTCTCTTTTTAGCAATAACTTCCTCCAACTTCTTAGAAAAAGTAGTTTTGTAAGAACAAAATTGAGGAGATGTATATTGTCTGTTTGAATAAATATTTGATTGTTGCACGTACATACTATTGATAACAATCATAAAAAATAAATTTGCCATTAAAAAAGGGCTTTATAAAAAGCCCTTAAAAATACCTAAACTATAATGTTGATGGTTTAACATATATATCTGTTACAGTATATGCTGATTTAGAAGTTCCTGCTGGAACTTTTGCTTCATCCCCCTTCATTAACAAAAATAATGGACATATAAGAACACTTAAAACTATAGATGTACACATTTTATCATCAGGAGAAGCATTTACAGATGCTGATAAAGGAACATAAGTTCCGTCGATTGCTGTTGTATGAAAATCTGTAACAGTAATTTCACCTGAACGACCAATCATTCCCTCTTTTCTAAATGAAATATTTGCAGTAACAGGTGTACCAGACTTAATTATTGTATGTCCATTAGCATCTTTAATATTACCACACACAGAAAAGTTGACTTCAGAACCATTAACTAAACTTTTAGTTGTAATTGTTTCATCACATCTAATAGGTATCATTGTATGTGCTGGTAAACAATAGCCTTTTGTGTTTGTAGATGCAATCATTGATGGATACTCATAATGAGTAGATATTTCATCTGTTGTCTTTAAAAATTCTGTCAATGTTTGATTTTTATTAGATGCAGAATCTGCAAATAATGGTGTCGCACCAAAAGAGGTTAAAAATGTAACCAATAACACTAAAGCTTTAATTCTTTTCATTACTTCTCCTTTTTTCTATTACATCAAAAATAAATACTATACCTAAAACTATTAATATTCCAGACGATATACCACTAATAAAACGTGGATACAAACCTGTAGAATATTTAAATATGTAATTAATAGACATATCAATAACTGTTAATAAAATCATTAACATAATAAATAATTTATTATATTTTAAATTTTTAAATACATTTAAAAATGCAAATATAGAAGTTCCAATATATATTCCTAAACACCTACAACATAAAGCAACAGGATAGCCCAAAAGACAAAATGATTTTAATGGTTGTTGATGACAAGAATGAGAAAATAGATATGTTAAATTTGCAGAATACTCATACATCTTCAAATGTGCCAAAACAGGAGCAAGTACACTTCCAATTACAAAAAATGCACTATACATTCCTAATATAATTAAAATAATATTTTTTTTTATTTTCTTATCACTAACAACGTTTTTAATATTCATTTATCTATCTTGTAGGTTTATAAATCTTTTTACCAGAATTTACGTAATTTTGAAGAACTTCTTCGCCTGCAGTTTTTTCGATACCACCGTAAACAGTTATACCTCTTTTCTTAAATTCATTAATCCAATCAGGTTTGTAACCCTCATCAAAGCCTGTAATTCTTTCTACATCGCTTGATGGAACTCCAAAATATACAGTCTTTACACCTGACCACATAATAGCACCTGCACACATTATACAAGGTTCTGCATTAACATATATAGTCAAATTCTTAGGTGCTAAATTATAATCTTTATACTTTGCATGTGCCTTTCTCAAAGCATTAACTTCTGCGTGACATAAACAACATTTATCTTCTACTACACTATTTGATGAAGATGCAACCAAATGTCCTTTTTCATTATATATTTCAGCATAAAATGGTCCTTTACCATTATTCACACCTTTTGTTGTTTTTTCATAAATTTCTTTCATTATTTTTTGTGCTTTTTTGTAATCTGATTTAGAAATAGAACTATTCGCTTGAATATTCATAGCATTCAAATCTTCAACAGAATACATACTACTTGCAAAAACCGAAACATTTGACAATACAATCATTGCCACTAATATTAAAATCTTTTTCATAATACCCTCACATATAACTTTCAATACAAATTATAACATAAATTAAAGCACTCTAGCAAAAAATATTTTTATCAACATTAATACCAATATGATTACTAACAACTATAACAATATTAATTTTGGTGCAAGATTCGTAAATAATGTAAAATTACAAAAATATAACTCAGAAACTGACAGTTATGATAATGTAAAAGCATCTTTTGTAGAGTTTGATCCTAAAAACGAAAAAGACTTGAAAGCTGTTCAAAAAGTTGGTACAGGTTGGTATGGTCAATTTTTAGCTAAAAATATCTCTGATTATGCTGAACTACAAGCTGAAAACAATTGGCAAGCACAAAACAAAAAAATATATATTTTAACTGCTCAAAAAAATGGATTTAGAGACTTAAAAAGTGATAAAATACTAGGTTTAACAATGATGTCACATTCACCTTGTACTGGTGATGAAGTTGACTTATTGCAAACAAAACCTGATTGCAAACATATTGAAAGAAATAGACCTTACAAAGGTATTGGTAAAAATATCCTTAAATCATTACAAAAGATTTATGACAAAACTTTTGAACTAACATCGACAGTTGAAGGTGCGAATTTTTACGAAGCAATGGGTTTCGAACTCATTGACGAAGCATCTTTAAGATACAAATGGACAAACCCTAAATTATTAAAGAAATAATTTTTTATTTATTATTTGATTAGATGAATTAAATCTGTCTTAAATATTACAAATCAATTAAAATCCCATTATCTGTTGATTTATTATTTGTTGATTCATATTATTATCCATCATTATCTGTTGATCTATCATCATTTGTTGATTTATCATATCATTTTGCATTTGTTGCTGATGAAGACCTTCCATTGCCATTGCAGAGCCAATAGTCGCTGCAACAAACCTTTGTTCTAGCATTTTTTGAGTAATTCTTTGATATGATGCATCATCTAATTTTCCACCATCAAAACCAAATAGTTCAGAATATCTTTTTGCAATTTTTTCATCTTTATTATTATTAACAAGTTCTGTAATATTCATAATCGCAGAAATATCACTAGCACGCAATTTGCCATCTTCTGCGTTTAACAAATAATTCAAATTCGCAATTGCTGTTTGTGGATTATTTGAATCTTTTACTTTGTTTTTCAAATATTTTTTATGTCCCCAAAATGAACGTCCAACCTTATTTTTATCTGCAAGAATATCTCTTACATCTTGTGGAGTTGCATCACTTGGAATATATTCTTTCATTTCATTTGGTTTTTCTTCTGTTTTATTTTCAATATTAACTTCTTTTTCTATATCACCAACAGTTTTTTCAAAATCATTTGATTTATCTTCTTCAACTTTTGTATCTTCTACTTTCTCAGCAGTATCATCAACAGTTTGAATTTCTGTTTTTTATATAAAACACTTGCTCTTAAAGCATCCGATGCTTCTTTTGAAAATTCTTGAGGTCTAACATCTTCTTCAATAGGCTTTTCTACTGGCTTTTCATCAACTTTCTTTTCTGTATTAATTGTTGTTTGTTCTATACCACGAAAATTTAAGCCTACATTATTCATAAGAAACTCCTTTTTTGTATATAGGTATAAAGTAAATTTTTTCAAAGATTTTGCTATTTAATTAAGAAATATGAAAGTTTTTTCTATTTAACAAGAATATTTTCTTCATTTTTGTTATGCTGATACAAGAGGGAGAATTATAAAATGTTAGTAAATAAAATCAAATCAGGAATTATTGGAGCTAGTCTTGCTTTAACTGGCTGTGGAGAACCAACATCAGTTGATAATGCACAACGTTATATGGAAAACAATAATAAATCACAAATAGAATTAGAAAATATTATTAAATATAAAAACGATAAGAAACCTATTGAAGTAAGCTACTATACAGGAGTTCAATCAAAACTAGATTCAGTTGCTTATAGAGATGTTTTTATGACAACACAAGCAAGCAAAAATTCATCAAAAGTTGCTGAATTTAACAAAATTGCAGCAAAAGGCAAAATGACATCTGATAACCCAACACAAAAACTAATGGAAACAAATATTTCAGTAAAAGAATTTAAAAGAATCACAAAAAGTTCTTCTCGATGGACAAATTGGTATGAGAATGTTCAATATGCAACAGATAGCATAAATTATCGTAAATTCTTTAAAGGTAATAAGTTGTTAGATAAAAAAACATTGAATTTATTCAACAAAGTATCACAACAAATCAAACCATAGGAAACATTCCAAATGATTGAAAAAATATTACCAACAAAAAACACATATAGAGTTGCACAAAGCAAACCTAAAAAAATTGATTTTAATGATAAAGCATTTTATGATTCTCACCCTGATTTAATGCCAAGAAATAATATGCTTTTGTATCTAGGACGAGTTATTTCTAGAGAAAAAATAAATAAACAATTTGATGAAACTTTTAAACCTACCCTTTGGGAAAGAACAAAAAACTGGTTTAAAAATACGATTAATAATATTTTCAACAAAAAATAAAATAATAGATTTCACGAAATCTATTATTTTATCCATAGGTATTGATGAACAACATTTACAATAAACCTAAATTAGTTTCATGTTGTTTTTTATTTGCTTGTTGCATATATCTATATAGAATTTTGTTTGCAACAGTTTCTGGCATATTTAAGAATACAATACTTGCTTTATCTTCATATATATCTTTAACCTTTGCTCTAATTTCAACATCAACATCTTCAAATTTAAGTGTCAATTTCATTTTCTTTCCATATTTCAAGTTTTTATCATTTCTAATCAACGCACCTTTTGTTGAAATATTATATATTACAACATTTGACTGTAATTCTTTATCATTAGTTGTATCAAATATCAATGCTGTATCTTTTGATGAAATAGTATTCTTTTTAACAAAAAGCATACCATTATCCTTATTCTTTTGTTGAATTATATTTTCTTTAAAAGTTAAA
>JBNMJS010000052.1:0-13049 GCA_050873965.1 Cyanobacteriota bacterium
GGTTATTTAGTACCTACAAAATATCTTTCGGATGGTGCTAAAATAACTCTTAGAGGTGGTACACTAGACCTTTATAATGGAAAAATTGAAAGTGGTGATACATTCGCTCCAGAAAATATTACAGTAATTGGTGATGCAAATTTAAAATTAGATTTAAACTTTACAACTGGTGAAATCGATTATATCAATGGAAACATTATTGCTGACAGCGTTGGTAATGGAACATTACATATTTCTGAACTTAATTTCTTAGATGGAATAGATTCAATAACAGAATTAGGAAAAACTAAAACTTTACAGTTTGCAAAAGGAAATGAATTAGCAGAAGGAAAAACGACTCTAGAAAGTATTTATAATAATATCATCACTAAAAATGCTGGATATACAATTACACTTGGTACAACAACACTTGGTGATGATTCACTCATCATAAAGAAATCACTTTCTGCAGGTGGCTTACCTGTTGCTATTTCAATTGGACAAAATTCAGAGTTAAGTTCAGTAAGAGGTAACCAATATACTTTAACTGAAGATGAAATCATTACAAATGCAAATGGTAATAATTCTTGGACAAAAGGTTACACAGCATATATTGACGGTGTTCAAACCGAAGAAACAACATCAAATGTATTGAAAGGTGCAACATTCACTATTAATGGTGAAAATTTTGGTATAAAAACTAATGATAATGTAATTGGTATTGAAGTTGGTGTTGAAAATTCTGTAGCACAAAAACTATATATTAATGATGTAAAAAAAGCAGATGGAACTGGTTACTCTGGATTTAATACTGCAATTATTAATAACGGTGGAGAAGTAACAATTAAAAATACTATCTTTAATAATAACGTATCTTCTTCAAATGGTGGTGCTATTTATAACGCTCAAAATGGTATTTTAAACCTAATAGCAGAAACATCAAAAGATATTATTTTCACTAATAATACGGCAAATGGAGTCGCAAATGATATTTATAATGAAGGTTCTATTAGTATCAATGGCGAAGGTAGTGTGACATTTAATAGTGGTATTGCAGGTAAAACAAATTCTACAATAACAAATACAGGTAATATTATTTTAAACAGTGATAATAGCAACTATAATGGTAGTTTCACTCAAACAAATGGTTCAATAACAGTAAGTAATGGTTCAAAATTCTTTGTTGGAACATCAACAATTACTGGTGGAACATTCAACTGGAATACAAACGAAGACTTAGATACAAATGCAACACTTACAATCAATGGTGCAGATTTTGTACTAGGTGATGGAACAAATAATGCTAAATTCACAGTTAATGATACTATTAGCCTAGACAACGCCTCATCAATTACAATAAATTCACAAAGCAACTTGATTTATAAAGCTGATTCTACAATCAAAACTATCGCTGGTGAAGGTCTATTAACGATTGACGGAGCAAAACTTACATTTGATAACAATTCAAACGTTAGTAATGATTTATCATTTGAATCTAAAAATGACTCATCTGTTGAATTTTCATCTATAACAGATACATCAAGTTTATTAACAACTATCATGTCTGGTAACAATGACAATTTGACACTAATTTATAATAATTCAAATATCAACTCTGATTTAACAATTGATGGAACAAAAATTTCAGCATTAGAATTAAAAAATACAGTAGATATTACTTCAGCAATTACAAACAATGGAACTATTACCAATTTCGGAGATACAACATTAAACAGTACAATAACAGGTGCTGGAATTATGACAAATGATAGTGGAAATTTAACTATAAAATCTGATGTTTCAGATTCTACTGGAACATTTACACAAAAATATGGTTCTACAACTGTTGAAGATAATGCAAAAATATTTGGTGGTTTAAAAGATATTCAAGGTGGTACACTAAGCGTTACTTCATCTTCTGTTATTGATTACTCAAATATTAAATTATCAAACGGTGCTAGTTATACACACACAACATTAACAGAAAATACAAATACGATTGATAATAACTTGTTATCTTTTGACGGTAACAATTCATCTGCAAAATTTACATCTACAAACGGAATTACTGGTAATTACGATTTAAAAGATAACATCACTAATAGTAATTCAACAAATAACACAATAATTATTGAAAACAGCAATATTACTTTGAGTAATGAAACCAATTTTGAAGGTTCTACTAAGTATGAATTTAAAAATTCTACATTAGACTTGATTGATGTAAGCCCAAATGAACAAACAAAAGATTATATCTTTGATAATTTAACAACAGAAAGCACATCTTTGAGTTTCAATGTAATATTTAAAGAAAATTCATATACAGTAGATACTGACACAATTACAATAAACAATGGTTCTCAAACATTTGATTTTGGAAACATCTATATTAGTGGAGAAGATAATATCACTAAATCAGGAACATATAATACATCAAAAGATATTTTAAACGGAGCTACATTTAATAATGATCCATTATCAGATAATATAATGAATATTACTACTACAAAATGGCTTTATACAATCACTCGAAATTCAACAGATACATCTATCGTAATTGATATTTCTATTTCACCTGATTATGATCCACTATATTACGCAAATAAACAAGAAGGTAATAGAGGATTTCAACTAGGCAATGAAAAATACAATTTAAGACAAAATCTTTCTGAAACTATGGGTGGAAAATTCAATATTATTGGTTCTAACAAAGATGAAAGTATAATATCAGGTAAAATTATAGACTTACAAGGCAACGAAACTGGAGAAAATGGATATTTCTTCAATATTGCTGAAGGAGTAGACATTGACTTAAGTATCAAAAATGTAACTATACAGGATGCTCAAAAAACTGGAAACGGTTCAGTTGTAGAAAACAATAGTGTAAATGCAACTATTACGATTTCAGAAACAAATTTTAAAGATAATACAACTACAGGTAAGGGTGGTGCAATATACAACGGTGTAATGCCTGCCGATAATAGCAAACAAAATCTACTAATTGATAATACAAACTTTACTAACAATTCTTCAACAGAAGACGGTGGTGCTATCTATAATAGTGGTAATGCTATCATTGCAAATTCTAAATTCACTGATAATGCATCAGATGGCAACGGTGGTGCTATATACAATGATGGCAAATTAACATTAGCAAATACAACATTCGATGCAGCAACAGAGAATGCTAAAAATGATATTTATTTAGCAGGTGGTAATTTAACTCTTGTTGGTACAAACAATATAAATAGTACTATTAGTGGCGTTGAAAATGCTAGTATTACAAATGGTGGTCTTTTAAATATTACTGCTGATAATTCAAACTTCAAAGGAACATTCACACAAACTGATGGTATAACAAGAGTTACAGATAAGTTCTTTGGAGGTGCATCTACTATTGAAAATGGTTCTTTGAATTGGGTAACAAATGAAACAACATTACCAAATGATGCAACATTAACAATGAATGGTGGAAAATTAATTATTGGTAAAGATGAAAATTCTGAAAACAAACTAATTCTATCAGCAGGAAGTACAATATCAGATAATGCTGCAACATATATCTATAACAAATCTTCTCTTGATATTGATGGAGCAGATGTATCATTAAACAATGATAGTCGTTGGGCTGGAACAATCAATCTTATTGATGGAAATTTAAACATTGATAATATCGTAGGCAATGGAACATTAAACGCTACAGGTGGTAATTTAAACCTTAAATCAGGTAATTTATTTATAGAAAATGGCAGTACAATTGCAAAAGATGTTACTACAAATATCTCAGGAACTTTGGCTATCAAAGGTGGCGATGTTTCTATAAACGAAAATGACACTTGGACAGAAAGCGGAACTATTTATATAGATAATGGAGAGTTAAATATTGAAAACTTCCAATCGGGTAATGGTAAATTACAAGCAAAAAACGGTAATTTGAATATAACTAATAGTACATTAACTTTAGGTGATGAAAGTTATATTGATTATAGTACTGTCACGAACATTGATGAAGATAGTACACTAAACATTGAAGGTTGTAAAGTTGGAATCAATGATAACGACAACTGGAAAGGTACTATAAATCTAGGTGCAAATAATAATGGTGGTGAATTATATTATGATACAACACACAGTGGAACGCTAATTGCAACATCAGGTAAGTTATATTTATTAGATAATTCTGTATTGAATATTAAAACGCCTAGCCAAATTCAATCAGAGGTTATTGTTAATATATCAAAAGATGCCTTAGTAAACATCAGAAATGGAGCATCGCTTGAACTTGATAAAGAAGACACTTGGCACGGTACAATCACAGTAAATCCAAATGGAAGTTTCTATACAGATAACGTTGATAATACAAAAGGTGGGGGAGTAATCAAGATTTACAATGGCTCAACAGCCGTATTTGATAATAAATCAAACATTTTAATTACTGGTAATAGTACCATTGAAGGTGGAGATGTTTCTATTATTGGTGGTTCATCTATTCATTTAACAAAAGATGTAACTATGAACGCTGATAAATTAACAATGAAAGATAATTCATTGCTAAACTCATTAAACAATTCTATTGATACAAATACCGTAACAAATGTTGATATAACAAACACAAACAACTTCGCTATTGATTTAAGCCCAAGAACTAAAATCGGCGATAAATATGTTATTGGGAATTTAACAGGTAATGGAACGATAAATGTTTCAAGATTTAACTTTGTAGGACTAGCACCAATTGACAGAAACATTGATTTTAAAGTGTTTGATGCAACAAATTCTGCTGCTGGGATTAATTATGCAGCAACAAATCAAAAAATATTCACACCTATTGGTAACTACAAATTAAAAGCAATGGGTGAAGGTATATATAGAGCGAGCCTAGCAGACTATAATCCCCAAGTTTACAGAGGACAAGTTGCAACACTTGCAGCATACAATAACCAACTTATAGTTGATGATATTTTAACAAATAGATTTATTCTACAAGGTGAACAACTTATTGAAAATTCAAAAATGGCAAATAAGACTTCTGCTGTTTCACCAATCCTAACACCATATCAAAGTACAGTTGACGACGGTAGTGTTTGGATGAGATCGTATGTATCATTTGAAAGATTATCAATGACACACGGATTGAACGTAGGAAACAATACTTACGGCACAATCATTGGTGTTGATATGCCAGCGAAATTACTAAATAAAGGTTGGAAATTTATTCCTACGGTATTTTTAGGATACAACGGTGGTAACCAATACTTTAACAAAGTTGATATGTATCAAAACGGCGTTCAAGGTGGTTTAATGGCTACATTTATAAAAAATCAATTTGTAACATCTATAATGGCTTATGGTGGTGGATACTTTAATGAAATGAATGTTGCTGGAGAAACAGATAGAACAGGTAACTGGTTTGCTGGTGCTGCTGCAAAAATGGCATACAACTTAAAAGCTACAAAATATTTCACAGTGCAACCAAATGTTTTTGTTTCTTATAACATATTTGGTAAACAAAACTGGCACACAGATTATGGTGTTATGAGTATGAACTCTGGATTATTGAATGGTATAAACGTTGCTCCTGGAGTAAACTTTATATATGGCCGTGGAACTTGGAGTATATATGCAACTGTTCAATATATGTATAATATCAACGACCACATTGGTGGATATGCCGGAAACGTAAATTTACCAAGTATTTCAATGCGTCACGGATACATTCAATATGGATTTGGAGCAACTAAATTATGGAAAGACAGATTGAATTCATATCTTCAAATCACATTTAGAAACGGTGGACGTACAGGTGTTGGATTCCAACTTGGATTAAGATATATGTTTGGAATGCGTAAACATAAATAGAATCGATAGATACCGATAAGTGACAATAACTTATCGGTATTTTTAATTAGATAATTTTGTCACCGATTTACTTGACATATACAATTCTGAGCAGAGGAAGCAGATGCACGAACGAAGTGAGAGGTGAAAATTTATAAACAAAAACCACGCTTTTTGATTTAAATTTGAATGGTGCCGTTTATTGCGACCGAAAAAAGCGAAGAATCTATTTTATAGATATTAAAACAAAATCAAAATAATATTTAATTGTCATGCTGGATTTATTTCAGCATCTATTTATAAGGAGATTCCGAAACAATTTCGGAATGACACGGAATCTAACTGTCATGCTGAACTAGTTTCAGCATCTGTTCAAAAGATAAAATTTTATTATTTATAAAACACACCAAATAAATATACGTCACTGCAACAAGCGAATAAAATGAACGACGAAGCAGTCAAAATAGTCATGCTAAATTTATTTCAGCATCTATTTATAAGGAAATTCCGAAACTATCTTGGATTATTGTTTCACTTACCTCTCATAAAACAATACTTAATTGTTTTATTCGGCAGAGTGCAGTCGCTCATTTTATTTGCTCTGCAAATATCATTCGCTATGCTCCGTGCTACTTCGAGTTTCGGACTGCGTCCTCACTCTACACAAAATCCGCAAGTTCGGAATGACTCTATACTGGATTGTCGCACATTTCTAACTAATTAGCACTCATAATCAGGCGAACATCTTGAACGTCTTATCAATATTTTCACTGACGATTTTTTGAACTGATTCCATTTCAGTATTGATTGCTTCTTGTTCAGTTTCTAATTTTTGCATTTGAGCATCAATCTTAGCTTCTTTGTTAGAGATTAAAGCTTTGTCAGATTCATATTTTGAAAGTGCTTGATTTTGGGCATTGTCATCATTAACTTCAAAGATTTTCATAACACTTGTAGCTAATTTGTTAGTATAATTATAACCAGATTGATCAACTTTTTCTTGGCAAACAGTTACAAAATAATCATTATTCATCAATTTGTTATTTAAATATTTTTGACCAACATTTGCGGAATTAACTTTGTCATCGTTTACCCAACCATTTTGAGCAACTCTTAAGAAGATCGCGTCATAATAGTCCATCAATTTATTTTCTTTGCTACCAAAGAAATTCTTCATATTTTCATTCATATCATCAATCGCAGCTTGAGCATCTTCAACATCTTTTTCTAATTTTTCTTGGAATTTTTTATCAGGAGTGATGTAAGCATAAACTTTATCAGCGTAAACTGAGCCTCTAGGTTTAACACTTAAACCACCATAAGAAATACTTGAACTAACTGATTGTAATGTAATATTTACTTCTGTATTACCATTAAAGTATCTTGTATTACCATCATTGTCAACTTCAATTCTGTCATATTCAACAGTTGTTTTATTACCATTTGCATCAACACTTTCAGCAGTTTTTTTAGTTTTAAATTGTATAGTCTTCTTTTGAGAGAAACTATTTTCATCACCAGTAGTAACAATTTGAATAGAACTACCATCTGCTAAAGTTGCAACATAATTATCATAACTTGTTAATCTTTGAACTGTACCATCTTCTAAAGTCACATTCGCAGTTGTACTATTTACTCTTTGTCCAGTAGCAGGACCTTCTAAATATGCAGTATAAATAGAACCATCAGCAGCTGTTTTTGGACCAGTTGAACACATAGTACCATTTTCAGCAAATGCTTTTAAAGCATCATTTAATGGTGCAGTATTTTGAATTGTTGTTTTTGTTTCTGTTGAAATAGCTGATAAATCTTGATTATCTAATAAGTTTTTACCATCTTTAAATGCCATCATATACATTTGATAATAAGTGAAGTAAGTTTTTTCAACGTTAGCCATATTTAATGTATATTTAGCACCATCACCTTTCCAAGAATCAGTGAAGTTGCCCCAGCCATCTGATACTAAACCTGTATCATTACCAAAACCACCCCAAAGACCACCAACAGTTATAACACTAGAGATAGCAGTCCAAAGACCACCAGCAATAGTTTCAAAGAAACCACCTACAAAGTGAGTCAAAGAGTGCCAGAAACAACGACCTGAATTTGAACGACCTAATACGTTATCACTAGCATTATTACCTGCATCAGCAGCTTTATTGTAGAAATGGCCATCACCGTGACAGCTACCACAACCACCATAATTATTGTTATATTCTTCTAGTTCACCATAATATTTAATAGTTTGTTTCATTGCAAATAAATTAGCAGCATCTGTAACAGCCATTTGTTTGCCTTCAACCGTTACAAAATCGCTATTATTTTTGCTAGTACTAGAGAATGACCAACTATTACCATCAACACCTTGATATTTTGAACCTTGTAATAAACTATTTTGTAAACCTTGAATAAAACCAGTAACTAAACCAGCTTTTGTTGTATCGCCACCTAATTCAACTGAAGCATTACCATTAACATAAATATCATTCCAATTTGTATCTAAAATATTAGTATTATTAGAATGTAATTTAGTCAACATACTCTTGTCAAATAAAGTAACAATAGAACCATCTTCAGCAGTTGCAACAAGATTATTGAAATCATTTGCAATACCACCATCATCATCAGCGTTGCCAACAACACCATCAACATTGTTGTTCATATTCAAGAAAGCTTGAACTGTTTGAGTATTAGTTCTACCAGATGTTGAATTAAAAGTAAATGATGTATCACCAGTCAAATTAAATTCTTTTAATTCGTTACACCAGTTATCATATTCAGTAATAGCAAGTTGAGCAACTGCTAAATTACCCATCAATGAACCAACTGTTTTTCCAGTAGCATCAACAGCCCAAGTACCAGTTGTTTGATCAATATGACCAAAATATGTTGAATAGTTACCAAAATTTGTACCATTTTTAGTAACTGAAATACCAGACATAGCGTTTACGTGACTTAAATCAGCGTGTCCCATTTTTACGCTTTCTGAGCTACCAGCCATGTGAGCTGATAAATAACTATTTAATAATTCTGAATAATTACCATTTTTGTATGCATCTTCTGTACCATACATTTCATTTAACAATTTTTTGTATTCAGTAGTTGTGTCACCTGAAACTAAACCTAATTCTTGGAATACTTGATATCTTAAAGTATTTTCAAAACCATAAGTTTCAGGACCGTTTGGTACGACATAAGCGTTAGCATTTGGAGTACCAGCCAACATACCATCAGCTGTATTATAAACTCTACCAGTTTCGCCATTAATTGATGTTGCTGATGTAATCCATTTTGCTAAGTTTGTAAAATTGATTGCTTTACCTTGTAAATCAGCAGGAGCTGCTGCACTGAAAGTAGCATCAGTTAATGTTACATAAGAACCATTTCTAGCACCAACTAAATTTTGTACGCTATCTAAAACAACTCTACCATCGTTAGTACTTACGATATAAGGTTTTTCATAGTTTAAATCATTTGGTTTCATCATTAAATCGTAAGTCAAATTGTTGTATGTAGCACCAGAGTCATTAGACCATTTCAAAGATTTTTGATTTAATGCATCTGTATAATGTTGTGAAACTTTATTCATATCACGAGAAAGAGACATCTTTCTATTAGATAAAGACATCAATTGTCTGCTAACATCGTTTTTACGACTTTGCAATGATAAAAATCTAACTTGTGAAGCTGACATTCCCATTTTTCGTGATGTTCCTTTTTCTTTTCCCTAACTGTATAGCATTTTGAGTTTTCACTCTTTGCTATATATCTATTTACGGTTCAATTACTTATAATCTTTAGCAATTAAACAAATTTTGTTACAAATGTTTACAATCAATAAAAAAGTTTTCGAAACAACTTTTTGCAAAAAAAATTTTTTTAAAATTTTCTAACTGAAAACTCTTGAACATTATATTAAGTTTTGTAACAAATGTCCAAAAAATCGTCATAATTACTAAAGTTTTAGGCAAAATATGCCGTAAGACGAATTGTAACAGTATAGGAAATAGGGAAAAGGAACGTCGACAATGGGAATGTCAGCTTCACAAGTTAGATTTTTATCATTGCAAAGCCGAAAAAATTCAATCGGTAGACAACTTCTTACGCTATCAAATCGTAAGATGGCTCTTTCTCGTGACATGAATACCGTTGCATTGAGATACAACAATGCCCTTAATCAAACAACTTTAAAATGGTCTAATGATTCAGGCTCTACATATAACGCTTTATCATACGATTTAATGATGAAACCAAATGACTTAAATACAGAAAAACCTTACATTGTAACAAAAGCTGGTTCTGGTGAAGTAATCTTAAACAATGATGAATTACTAGATAAAGATGGCAATGGCTTAGGTATTTCTTATGTTGACATAGCAAAAATGATTTCAAGTTATTCTGGTTTAGATGCAAATAATAACTGCTTGTATAATAACATTTCCAACCTAACTACTACTACAACAAATGGCGTTACTTCTATTACTGGTGGTGGTAAAAGTATTGATAACGCTTATGTAATTCCTGACAGAATTGCAGATTTTAGTTTTGATACTTCTTTACGTTACACAATCTTCCAAAAGCTTGGATTAGTAACAGATGAAGACATTCAAAAACAAAAAAATATAATGGTTGCATTATACGGTTCTCAAGATGCAATTGATAAAGACCAATATCCAATTGGTTCTGCTTGGGGTGATTATTACATCGCTGTTGCACAATTAGAATCATATAAAGAATACCTAAATCAAAAACACCCATACTCAATAGGTAATACTTATGGTGGTATGTACACATATTCTGGTGGCATCGATGGTAACTATGATGACACAAGAAACATGCCTAAAAAAGATTCTCAAAACGCATACGTTAATGATAAATACGATAGTAACAACTACAACTACTCAGCATTAGTTGATGGTGACGATGGATATACAAAAGTTACACAAACTTCAAAATCAACAAATTCTCAAACACTTTCTAAAGTTGATTTCAACTCTAGCGTAAAATCAGATGCAAGTGGAAATTACACAGTTGGTGGTGCATTAACAGATTATAGCGGATACGAAATTTCTGACGCTTCTGGTAGCCACACTGTTGGTTTAAATTCTAATGGAGTTATCGCAACTCACGGACAAGATGACCTATTACAAGAAGCATTTGCAAAAATGGGTACTCCGACTGGTGAACACGATGATTACTTTAATGTAAACAATGAAGCAAAAAATTATAACGAACAAACATTCCTTTGGGCTTTAGCACATTGCAAAGAAAGCAGAACAACTACTAGTAATGGTAACAACAAAAAAGGTGATATGACATACAGTGCTGGTGTTGTAAACATATATAGTGCAAGAAGTCATTCATATTACAGCGAAGTTTCAGGAAATTCTAACATCAAAGATAGATTAAATACAATGTGTGATGCATTCACAAACTTAATGAAAAATGTTGAATCTACAGACTTAAAAAATGATACTGCTTATGCTAACGCTAAACGTTCAACTGTTCAATATTTAATCCAAAATTGTAATAACAAAGACCACATTCATGGTGATGACAGATGGTCTTGGGTTCAAAGTAGAGCTTGTTCTCTAGCTAGTGGCCACGGTCTTGGTTCATGTGGTGCAGATGTAAGTGGTCACAGAGATTATGTTTCTGTTGCTGTTGATACAGGTGTTGCATTTGACTTATTCATGACATTCTACAATCACTATGTACAAAATCCAGGAGATACTCCAAATTCATTATCTACTAATGAAGGTCCTACTATTGAAGAAAAAAGTTATTCTGATTTAACAGAAGACCAATATTCTGATTTATTAAAAAGTACTGGTAAGAAAAATGGTAACACATATAGTATCCTTGATTATGGTACAGAAGACACAAATAACAAAAGTTTTGTATCAGGTAAACACTATTCTTTATCTACTACACAAACAGCAGGTTCTATCGAACTTTGGATAGATAACACAGATAATACAAAATATTCACTTTCACAACCAGATGCCAGTGTTGCTACAAATTATACAAAATATTATGCAACATTAGAAAATAGTTTTAATTACTACAGTGCTGATGCAAATTCTACGACAAGTTCAAGTTCAACACCATTAACTTATAATGGTAACCAAGTATTTGGTACAGCATTTGTTAAAGGTTCTGGTTCTACACCTAATAAACTTTATTATTTCACAACACAAGCTCAATTAAATGCATACTTAAACGGTAGCGATCCAGCATCAACTGGTGCAACTTGTATTGAAATGACAGCAAGTATTAATGATTCAACAATAAAATTTGATGACAGTGATCCTTATAAAGTAATCATTAAACCTAACTATACTGATTCCTATTACGATTCACAAATATATGACTACGTAGAAGATAATGGTTACTTAAATACCTTAGAAACAAATGTAAATGACAAATATCAAAGAATCAAAGATTTAGAAGAAGATTTAAAAAATGTTAATGGTGGCGTTGACAACAAACTAATGGACTACTATGATGCATTATTCCAAAGAATCGCTGAAAACGGTTGGATAGTTGATGATAAAACTTCTAGCAAGAACAAAAATTCTTCAACTTATTTAAACAACAAATTACAAAACAATGATTTCTTCGTTACAGAATGCAAAGAAAAAGACGATTCTACTGGTTTTAACTACACTAGCAAAATTGCTTCAAGTATTAGAAAAATTTACCAAGTACATGACGACAATGCAGAAAATAAAGCATTAGTTGAATATGAAACAGAAAAATCTGCGATTTCTGCAAAAGAAGAAAAAATTGACGTAATCATGCAAAAACTTGAAACAGAACAAGAAGCCATTAATACAACAATGGAATCTGTTCAAAAAATAATTCAGGAGAATATAGAAAAGACGTTCAAAATGTTCGCCTGAGTGGGTGTGTTTACACCCGTTAAAAACATAGAACTTAATGGATTGTAAACATAGTACAACTGTTTATAACAAACTGTATTTTTACATAAAAAATGGCATCTGATTAACATCAAATGCCATTTTTAAATATATATTATTTAGAAAACTATTCCCATACAGAGAAATCGCTTGCTTTATCCCAAGCATTATCAGCAGCATCATCTGCACATTGGAAAACTAAATCAGGTTTATTACCACCATTATAACCAGAAGCAGCTCTTAAGTTTTCTTTTTCTAATTTAACAACTTTCATTTCAGGTTTTACATAAGGTTTAACCATTGCTCTAC
>JBNMJS010000053.1:0-12923 GCA_050873965.1 Cyanobacteriota bacterium
CACCTGTCTTGAATTATTCGGCTGGTCGCAGAAGCGTGGTTCTGCTCCACGTTACGGGCTAGGCTTTCGCCTTCGCCCTACCGAAAATTCGCTCAACATTGAGTAGAATAAAACAATGATGGTTCATTACGTTAAGGTCGAATTTTTTATGCACTATTTGTTAGGTAATTGTTGTTGAAAACAACACAGTAAGCACGAAAACAGTTAAAAAAATATAATCAAAGAAATGAGCCTTTATAATTATTAAAAATAATAATTAAAATTCAATATAATATACATTTATATAAAACTCCACAGTTATTCTTCTGCTTCTTTAACAATAGGCTTCAATAAAAATACCAATGGTATTGAACAAATTGCAATCATTGCAAGAATCAAAAACAAATCATAAAACGCAGATAACCTTGCTTGTACTAACATTTGCTTATAAACCATAGACATAGCCTTTTTCCCAGCCATATAATGAGATAAATTTATCAAATAATGAGATTTCAACGCTGCACAATGATACTTATAACTCAAACTTTCTGGTGCAGTATTATGTACCAAATATGTTTGATGGACTTGAGATACTCTTTGAATAAACGTTGAACAAGCAGTTGTCACAACAGCAGTCAATGCACATTTATACAAACTATGCAAACCTGCACCATCAGCAACCTTTCTTGAGGAAATTGTAGCAAAAGTCATTGCACTAACTGGAATAAATGTAAATGCTATTCCACTACCAAAGAAAAAGTTTGGGATAACAATACTAGCCATTGAAGACTCTGGATTTATCATAGAAAATGCAAATGTTGATGAACCTAAAATAAATAAACCAACACCTATCAAAATTCTATTATCAATAATATTTGCTAATTGACCAACGACGGCAAGCATAATCGCACAAGAAACAATTCTTGAAGCAACTGCACAACCTGACAAGAATGCTGTATAACCCAAAATACCTTGTACAAATAATGGTATCAATAGAATTGTTGAATATACCATCAAGTTCACAATACCACCTAAAAATGTACCTATCGCAAAGTTCCTATTTTCAAATAATCGTAAATTCGCAAATGCATTTTTGTATTCCAATTCCCATACAAAGAAAAATATAAATGCGAAAAACGAAATTCCAGCAGTCCAAGCAATCCAAGTACAATCTAACCAATTGTTTTGTTCACCTTTATCCAAAACAATTTGCATTGTTAATAATGCCAATGAAATTAAAAATAGACCTAATGCGTCAAATTTCTTGTTAGTTGCTTTTACTGTTGATTCTTTTAAGAATTTTTTAATCAAAAATATCGCTAATATACAAAATGGAATATTAATAATAAATACCCATTGCCAAGAATAATTATCGGTCAAATACCCACCCAAAACAGGTCCAATCAATGGTGATAAGATTACTGCAAAACCAAACAATCCCATTGCTGTACCTCTTTGCTCTTTAGGAAAAACTGACAAAAGTACACTTTGAGATAATGGCATCAACGGCCCACCACCAACACCTTCTATCAAACGTGAAACTATTAGAAATGGTAAGTTAGGTGCAATTGCACACATGAACGCACCAATAGTAAATAAATATATACACCATAGAGCAAGTTTTTTAACCCCGAATTCCTTAACTAGCCAACCAGTTAATGGCAACATAGCACCATTTGAAATCATATAACTTGTAATAACTGTATTCGCTTCGTTTTGAGTTGCACCATAATAACCTGCAATATATGGCATACAAACATTTGTACCAGAAGTTGCAACCATTGCAAAGAATGTTGGCAATATCATTACTGCTGCAATAATATATGGATTAACTTTTTTCTCTGCCATATTTATTTTACCTTCACAGTCGGAACAACAGACATGCCAGGCACAATATTATATTCAGAATAATCTTCGGTAAATAAGATTTTTACAGGTACACGTTGAACAATTTTTACATAACTACCAACAGCATTTTCCGGTGGGAAAAGACTAGACTTAGCACCTGTAGAACGTTGAATACTATCAACAACACCTTTAAATTTTTTATTTGGATAAGTATCAATTTTAATAGTTACAGGTTGTCCAACATTCATGTGAGTCAATTGAATTTCTTTGTAATTAGCAATAATCCAAACATGTTTTGGTACGATTGACAATAAAGGTTGAGCGACTTCAACATAGTTACCTTCTTCAACATTTCTTGCAGAAATCAAACCATCTTGAGGAGCATAAATCTTTGTATATGACAACTCTAATTTTGCTTCTGCAACTTCTGCTTCCAACCTTTGTATTTCAGCAGCAAGTTCTTCTGATTTTGCTTTACCAGATTCTAATGCATATTTAGCAGCAGATGCTCTTTCATTTGCTGCTTTATGATTAGCACCGGCAACTGTCATAGAAGTTTTACTCTTTTCATAATCTTGTTTTGATACAATCCCAGCACCATACATCTTGGCATATCTATCATAATCACTTTTAGCGAAACTATACTTTGAACTTGTAGAGCGAGTATCTTCATAACTTTGACTTAATTTTGAAGAACTTTCATCAACACTACGTTCATTAACATTCAATTTTGCTCTTGCAGCTTTTAATTCAGCCTCTGCTTGTTGCAAACGTACTTCGTAATCTTTAGGATCAATTTCTAATAACAAATCACCTTTTTTCACTTCTTGGTTATCATCTACATACAAATGGATAACTGGGCCAGAAACCCTAGGTGAAACTCTGATTAAACGACCTTCAACAAAAGCATCATCTGTTGTTTGATAATGAGTTGTAAAAATCATAATACCAATACCAAACAATACTGCACCAATTACAGAAAGAATAGGTATCAAAACCCTTTTCTTTTCCATTTCTTTTCTATTTCTACTTTCTTTTATTTTTTTTATTTTATCCATATTAACCTCAACTACAACTGTAATGTTGTTTTATTAATTAAATTTTCTCTTATTTTATCCAATGTTTCAATAAATTTATCCATCTCATCTTCGGATATATTTTCTGATGTCATTGCCCATATATTAAGAATAATAGGTAATACTTTATCCCTAACGGTTTTACCTTCTTCTGTAATATATATTTTATGTATTTTTCTACTAGTTGTATCAACAACCTTTTCTATATAACCTTTTTTCTCAAGAATATTAATTATTCTTGTAATATTGGCTCTGTCTTTCAAAGTAATTGCTGAAATTTGTCTTTGATATAACCATTCAGACTCACTTAAAGCATTCAATACAGTAAATTGTTCAGGTGTAATATTACACTCGCCATTTGTGAATGACTGCATTGCAAACACTTTTGAAAGCATTCCAACTTGAGATAATTTTAATCCGACTTTATGTCTTATTATTGCATCTTTATTCATAACTTCTTTCTAACATAACAAATTAGTGTAACAACAACACTAATATTTTGTTATCATGATAACACAAAATCAAAATTAAAATCAAGCCATTTACACAATAAATATAAACAAAATAAAAAAGCCCTAAATTAGGACTTTTTGTTAATATTATCTAATTTTCTTTAATTTACATATACATATTTAATCTATGAGCACCGTCTGCACCTGTGCCGGTAACTTCACCAATTACGCCGTTACTATTTACACCATTAACACCTTTGCCAGTGCCATAGTTTTCATAACCATTTTTTTCTGCCACTTCTTGTGGTTTGTATGAAGTAGCACCTGTACTAACAGGATTTACATTATTTATGCCATAATTGACGAATGGATTGTTTAATTTTGGATCAAATGTAACCATTTATTTTCCTTAACGAGTATGCGTCTAATCCTCAGACACAATATACATATAACATCTTACATGTATATAAAGTCTGTTTCTTTTTTCAAATTGCTTAAATAAGTTCTCGGGTGTTACAAATCGTAATAATAAATAACAGGTTTATAACTCTCTTATTAAACATGTTCCACACCAACTATTCTTTTTAACAATAGAAATAAATAAATCAAAAAATATTTACAAAACGATACATTTTTTATTGTTATCATTATAAACATAAAAGGAGTTTATTATGAGTGAAGTATTAATAATTTTAGGAATAGTTATATTAGCATCATATCTTATAGGTTCAATACCAACAGGATATTTAATTGTAAAAATAAAAACAGGACAAGATATTAGAACAGTTGGTTCTGGTTCAACTGGTGCAACAAACGTTAAACGTGTATTAGGCAAAAAATGGTTCTTTATCGTAATGTTGTTAGATGCATTCAAAGGTGCATTACCTGTTATTCTTGCTAATTTATATGCAGGCAAATGTGAAAACATAGGTTTATTCCCTGTTCTAGCAGCAATTGCCGTTATTATCGGTCACAGCAAACCAGTATTTTTACAATTTAAAGGTGGAAAATCTGTTGCATCTGGTGTTGGTACAATTCTTGCACTTAATTGGCAAGTCGGATTATTAATTGCTCTTGTATGGAGCATTATTACATATTGCTCTAAATACGTTTCACTTGGTTCAATTATTGCATTAGCAATTTCGCCATTCTTAATGCATTACATTGGACATGCACCTATTGGATATACTACTTATTGTGCATTAGGTGCAATCTGTATCATTTATCTTCACAGACAAAATATTGTTAGATTGATTAAAGGTGAAGAAAATAAAGTAAGATAATATTAAATTATGTAACAATACCATTAACATGATTTAATAATTCAACAAATTTTCGGCTCTCTTTGTTTTATAAAAAGAGTAGGCTAGTGTAATGAATAATATTTCAAATTTGAAACAAAATAATAATCCAATTGTCCAAAGAAACGGTAAAAACTATTTCTGGCCAGTTGGTTTTGGGTTTCCAATGTATGACCCATATAATACAGGTCCTATGTCCGAACCGGTACTATCACCAGTTGGGCCACCTGTAATGCCAAGAAGAAACCCATATTATCCAAAACCTACTAATCCATTTTTAAATCCATATACAACACAAATGCGTAGTACTATGGCTCAAGCATGTCCTTGTCATCATAGAGGACCAATGGGTGGATTAAGAGGACCGATAGGTCCAATGGGAGCACCACCAAGAGGACCAATGGGACCTCCACCAATGGGACCAATGGGACCACCTCCGATGGGTATGCCTCCTATGGGGCCAAGACCATTTTAATATACAAAAAAGAATGCCATTATAAAGTGACATTCTTTTTTATGTATTGAAAAAAATTAATTGAATATATATAATTTGAATATGGCAAAAATTAGAAAACTTAAATGGTTTGATAAACCAAAACTTAAAGAATTAATCTCTTTTCTGAAAGTTAATAATGAAAGTCACTTTATAGAAATGCTTACCAATGGCATTCCAGGTTATTTGCATTATTATTTACCATTAAAATACAAATTTTTAGATGAATCCTATATATTAACAGAAAAAAAACGTGTACTAGGTCTAATTTCTGTAAATACATTTAGTGGAAACTACAAAAAAATAAATATTTCCAAATTATTATTTATTGAAAATGCTTATGAAGTCGCTCAACAACTTGTTGAGTTTGTAATTGCACAATATGGAGCAATTGGAGCAAATAATTTTTATGTACTTGTAGATGAAAAACTATCTGAACTAGCACAAATGTTTGTCAATAGTTGTGGTTTTCGTCAATGTTCGTATGAACAAATATGGGAAGTACCAAAAACATCTTTCAAAAAATGCAAAAATTATAATTACAGAAGATTTAAAAAATCTGATATAAAAGAGGTTGCAAGTATCTACAACGATTCTGTTATAACTTATTTCAAACCGACTTTATTACGAGAAGAAAATGAATTTTCTGAAACAATATGTTCAGGTCTAAAATATATGTCTGAATATAGATATGTAATTGAAACACCTGACACATCAAAAATCATTGCATATTTCAAAATCTCAACAGCAGATAATGAAAACTATCTTGTAGATTTCAATTATTGCAATGGCTATGATATAGATTGCGAAACAATATTGTATTTTGCAACAAGAGAAATTCTTAAACGCAAACGTAGATTTAAACTTCATATAAAAATGAAGAATTACCTAAACACAAATAAACAACAAGAAGAATATTTTAATCAATCAGGTTTCCATTGCCTAAATACAAAACTATTACTTGTAAAAGACTTTTTCAAACCAGTAAAAGAATATTCTGAAGAAGAACGATTTGCCGTATTAGGTGGACTACATAACAGCCCAACATTCTAATTACTTTATTTAATCTGTTCTAAAATATCTTTTTCTAAATTATCTAAATGTTCTTGACTATCACTCTCAAAGTATATTCTCATCAATGGTTCAGTTCCACTTGGACGTGCTAACACCCAACTATTATCACCATAATATACTTTTATACCATCTTTTGTATCAGTATTTGTCAAATCCATTCCACAAGCAGATTTTATTTCAGATATTCTTTTAATAACATTTTCAATTTCTGAACGATCATTCAATTTAAAATCAACACGATCATTTACAAAATCTACACCAACAATTTCTTTTAGTTCTTTTTGTAATTCCACCATAGATTTTTTAGAATATGCCATTGCCTCTAATATCAATAGATTTGCTAACAAACCATCTTTTTCGGGGATATGACCTTTAATACTCAATCCACCTGATTCTTCACCACCGATAATACAATCATTCAAACGCATTGCTTCACCAACATGTTTAAAACCAACAGCAGTTTCAACTACAGGTATATTTAATCTTTCAGCAATTTTATTAAGCATCAAACTTGCACCAACGGTTTTCACAAGACAACCTGTCATTTTTCTATCTCTTACCAAATGCAATAATAAAATAGCAATAATTTCGTTCGGTGTAACATATTCACCATTTTCATTAATAAATCCGAATCTATCAGAATCACCATCATTGGCACAACCAACAGAATTAGGTTCAGATTTTACTTTTTCAATTAGTTCTTTCAAATATTTTGGTTTAGGTTCAGGCATGCCACCACCAAAATTAACATCATGCTCCATGTGTAATGTTTCGAATTTTATTCCATGATTTTTCAATAAAGTATCAAAATAACCAATACTTGCAGCATACAAACCATCAAAAATAATATTCTTATCTAATGATTTAATAAGTTCAAAATCAATAAGTTTTTCAATATGTTCATAATATTCAGGTGCAAAATCAGTTTTCACAATTTCACGAGGTTCACAATTTGTACTAAATTCTTCACCTAAATTTTCCATTAACTTATCAGTAATTTCTTGAGTTGCAGGTCCAGCATAATCTGGAATAAACTTGATACCCAAATACTCAGGTGGATTATGAGAAGCAGTAAACATAATTGCACAAGCATTTCTATTTTTAGCACAATATGCTAATACAGGAGTTGGTACAACATGAGAAGAATAATAAACATTAAAACCTTGACTAGCCAATATATCAGCCGTTAATTCTGAAAAAATATCAGCCATATTTCTTGGATCATATCCAATAATTATTGGTTTTTCTATACCATACTTTTCAAAAACATATTTACCGATAGCATTAGTAACTAAACGAACATTTTCTTCTGAAAAATCTTTTCCTACGATTGCTCTCCAACCATCTGTACCAAATTTTATGCTTGTCATTTCGCCTCCAAATTATTGAATATGTGATGGAATTTTACAAAGGTCTTTTCTAAAATGTTTTCCTCTAAATTCAATCGCTTCAATTTCATTATATAAATTTGTTGCTGCTCTACTCATAGTTTTTGCCGTCGTAGTAACAACCAAAACTCTATCACCTAATGTTTCATATTCTGTATATTCATTTTGTTTAGTATTCAAATGTGCTAATAATGTATCCTCTTGAAGTTCATCTAAACCTTGAATAACTTCATTTTTTACTTGTCCACTTGATAATACACAACTTACTGCAAATTCATCTTTGAAATCTAACATATCATAATCATCAGAGAATGAACCAATTACACATGCCTGCATAAGTTTAAAAATATCATTCTCAACTAACGATAAAACACCTTGTGCATCATGATCTCTTAAAAATGGAGTACACTCAGTAATCGCTATGTCACCCTCTGGTGTTAAAACACCTTCAAATCCAATTACACCCATATATGGTTTTAAACCCTCAGATAAGAAATTAATAATTGGATAAACAATTTCATTCATCAAATAATCTTCATGGTCATAAGTTAACTTTGTAAAAGGTGAACAAGCACCCATTCCGTCAGTTAATACCCCACCATCACCGTCAAGGGCAAATTTATAATCTTGAACACTACCTAATGGCAATGCTTTGTAACCATCTGTTATCACATAAAATGAAAAATTAGTTCCATAAACGTAATCTTCAATTATAACTTTTGATTCACCACTAAAGAAACAATCTTCAATAAAAGATTTTGCAATATTCATAGATGGACAAACCATAACAGAATTCTTTGTTTTATGAGCATCTGTTTTTATAACAACAGGCATGTCACAATTTTTTAGATAATCTATTGCCAAATTTTTCTTTTCATAAACTGCAAATCTTGGAGTTGGTAATCTTAATTTATAAAACATCTTCTTTGCAGTTGCTCTACTTGTAGCAAACTGAGCAGCCTCAGTTGTTGGTGCAAAAATCATTAAACCATTATCATTGAACATATTAAAAATATCCGATTTTATCGCAGTTTCTGAACTAGCAATAGTAAAGAAAATATCATTTTCTAATGCGAAATTTAACAATTCAATAATACTAAACTCTCTAATATCAACAATTGTTGCAAACTCTTTCATGCCATCATTACCAGGAGCAACAAATACATTAAATTCTTCTGATAATATTTTTGCTAACGCAGATTCTTTTGCAGAGTTTCCAACTATAAGAATGTTTTTTTTCATTGAATAATCCTATCTTTTAAAATTAGTCAGCAGAGAAGATTTCTTTAATATCTTCCATTGTCAATGATTTAGTAATATTTCTATCAACAGAGATTACGCTATCAACAAGGTCACGTTTTCTCGTTTTAAGTTTTTGAATTTTTTCTTCAACAGTATTCTTAGTAATAATTCTATATACGAATACTTTCTTAGTTTGACCAATACGATAAGCACGGTCAGTTGCTTGGTCTTCAACAGCAGGGTTCCACCATGGATCATAATGGATTACATAATCTGCACCAGTCAAGTTCAAACCAGTACCACCTGCTTTCAAACTAATCAAGAATACTTTAACTTTTGGATTGTTATTAAAGTTTTCAACTGCAGCTTGCCTATCTTTTGTCTTACCAGTCAAATATTCATACTCAATACCAGTACGTTTCAACCAACCTTTAATAATATCAAGCATATCAACAAATTGACTGAATAAAAGAACTCTGTGTTTTTCTTCAATAATTTGTTCTAACATACCTTTCAAATATTCAAACTTACCTGAATGGATAACACCTTTAACATGTTCTTTATCATAAAGTTTAGGGTGACAACAAATTTGACGTAGTCTAAGCAACGCAGAGAAGATTGACATTCTGCTCTTTTCTAAACCATTCATTTCGATACTCTTGAACAATTCTTCCTTAGTACTATCTAATACATCTAAGTAGAAGTCTTTTTGTTCTGGTGTCATTTCACAATATGCCATATTTTCGACTTTATCTGGTAAGTCTTTCGCAACGTCACGTTTCATACGTCTTAAGATGAATGGATAAATCTGTAATTTCAAACGTTTTTCAACAGTTTTATCTTGACGTTCCATAATCGGAGTAACATAACGTGAATTAAATTCTGGCATACTAAATAAGAAACCTGGCATAAGAAAATCAAATACAGACCATAATTCTTCAAGTTTGTTTTCAATTGGTGTACCTGACAATGCTAATTTATGCAAACCATTCAACGTTTTAACGGCTTGAGCAGTTTGTGATGTTGCATTTTTAATATTCTGAGATTCATCAAGAATAATATATCTAAAATTGATTTTTCTAAATTTAGCAATATCACGTCTTATCAATGCATAACTTGTAATTATAATGTCATAATTTGGAATTTCTTTAAATAATTTTTCTCTATCTGGGCCTGACAATTTTAGACAAGATAATTCCGGAGTGAATTTTTGTATTTCAGATTCCCAGTTAAATACAACAGTTGTAGGTGCAATAACAAGAGTAGGCTGAGAACCATCAACTTCTTTTGCTTTTTGAAGTAAACTCAACGCTTGTAATGTTTTACCAAGCCCCATATCATCTGCCAAAATGCCATTCAAACCATACTTATACATAAACCATAACCAACTGAAACCTTTAAGTTGATAGTCACGGAATTCTGCATTGATTTTTGGTAATTCTGTTGTTTCAGTAGTCGAGAATGTAGAAATTTGTTCCCAGAATTTTTGGAACTTTTCACTCATTACAAGTTCAAAACCTAAATTCTCTAACTCTTTTACAAGACCTGTTCTGTATGATTTAATTCTAAATTTGTTTTCATTGTTTCTGTATGCATCAAATGAATTGAAAGAACGCATCATTTGGTAAATATTTTGTGCCGGATATTCAACAAAACCCAAACTTCTTATTCTGCTATATTTTTCACCATTTTGAATAGTTTCAAAAATTGTATCAAAATCAATAATTTCTTCACCAACACGACCATATAATTGAATTTCAAATTCATCTACTGCATCATCACAGAAATCAATTTTTGCACACATTTTAAAAGGTTCTTCAATCAATTTAAAGAAATTCATATCATCTTTTTCTTCAAACTTCCAACCTTCACCTGCTTGTTTCATATAATAATTATAAAAATCAATTGCCGTTTCTTTTTCTAATGCCAAATTATTTGTTTGCATAGGTACAAACTTACAAGCCAATAACATCGCATACGCTGCTTGTTCGTGTTTATAATTTCTTTTTATCCAATAAACAAAATCTTCACCATCTTGTTTTTTAGTAACAGTTACGTAAGGTGATTTTTCATCATGTTTTGAATATGGAACTCTAACACCATCATATTCAAAATCTAATTCTGCTTTCAAAGATTGGTCATAATCAATACCTAAAGTAACAACGTTCAATGGTGGACGTTCTTCCAACATCAATTTTGTAATCTGTTCTGATACGTGAACAGGCATAATTTCACGAATTTTTGGAAGTTCTTCATAAATAAACTTACCACCTTCAGAATCTTTCAAATCTGTATATGTAGATTTAATTATATATTGTGGCAATTCATTCATAGCAACATTTATAGGGAATATAACATTTTTATATCTGCCCCATTTTAATTGTCTTGAAAAATATTTTACTTCTTCAAACGGATAAACATCATCACTATCAGGTCTATTCCAATACAACGCTAATGAAAGAGTTCCATTTGTATTAGCATTTACATCTAATGACAATTCCCAAGCTTTGTCTAAAAACTTAATTCTTTGCTTAGTTTTTTCATCAAGCACTTCTTCTACTTGTGCCAATAATGGAAACATTGGCATAAATTTTGTAATTGGAATATCATACCAACCTGCTTTTTTATCTTGTCTTGCAATCTTCAAAATAAGTTGAAAAACTGCCAATTCAGCCTTTTGAGCGTCATTTAGTTCAAATCCACCTTGAACTTTTTGAGCCTCAATTAATGCTCTTAAAATATTTTCTAAAGAACGAATAATTTTTCCAGTATGTCTATCTTTGATAAGAATAGAAAAGAAATTTTGTCTTCTTTTGTTGTTGAAATGAAAAATATAATTACCTTGTGGTTGTTCAGTTAATTCTGTATTTTCATCAGGATAATTAAATTCCATTTCATATTTTGTTTCAAGCCAATCTTCATAAGCATGATCATCAATCGCTTGAAGAGCAACTGCTACTGAATGCTTACACCATTCTTCTTTTAATGGACAATTACATCTCGCTTCAACACCAGACTTCTTAAAAATCAAATCTGTAGCATAATAATCTTGGAAATTACCTTTTACTCTACCTTTGTAGAAGTTTTTGATAGGTGAAGCATCAAGTATCATATCTTTTTTATAATACTCGTATCCACGTCGCCAACTGCCGGCAGACGCATTATCTTTAACGTATTTAAAATTAAACTTAAAAACTTTACTCATTAACTGAGTCAATCCTTTTCGGGTTTCTAATAAAAAACGGTTATTCCAATAAAGTAGGCATAAAATAAAAACCTATCAGCCCTAATATTATTCTACACAAATAAATAAAAAATACAAGCATTTTATTTGGTTTTAATACTCAATATTTAAGTATAATTCATTGCGAAATGTAAAGATTTAGAAAAAAGAGCAAATTTAAAATTCAGCAACATTCATGTAAGTATAATTCTTTATAAGGAAAAACATATTGAATAGTACACTAAATTCTTCAAAAGTTCCGATGCCACCAGCATTTATGGCGACAACAAGACAAAAATATTATTAAGAAGTCAAGGTATCACCGACATATCATTTTGCGAAAAACGATCAGCAGCCATGCATGCCTTAAACGTAATAGGGAACATGACTAAGGGCATTTTGTCATTAGCAAAAAAGGGTTAGTTTATTTACAATAAACAAATGTTGTTGTAAATCGTCAAAATAGATGAAATTTTTATTAAATAGGTAGTCTTCTACCTATCGGTTTTTACGAGGATTTTTTCATTTTTAACAAAAATTTTGAATTAAATTTATAATTTATTTTTGTTTTCTTATAAATTAAATAACTAGTTATAGGTCAGGCTTTGCCTGATAAAAATATAAATTGTCAAATTGTTTTGCAACATTTCTTTGATTATAATATTTTAACTGTTTTCGTGCCTACTGTATTGTTTTCAACAACAAACAATAAATACGTCACTGCGAGAAGTAGATTTTCGACTCTGCCGAGCAAAATAATTAAGTATTATTTTGTGAGAGGTGGCGACGACGAAGTCTAGCCCGTAACGTGGAGCAGAATAAAACAATGATGGCTCATTACGTTAAG
>JBNMJS010000054.1:0-12369 GCA_050873965.1 Cyanobacteriota bacterium
ATTTAATTGTATTTATTTTATTGTTAGTATTTTTAGTTTTATTTTATGAACTGAAGCTAAAAAAAATAAAATCAACAAATGTTGAATCAAGTAATAAATCAAATATGTAGAAGTATTTATATAAGAAAGGATTTTTATGAAAAAGATATTTTCGTTGTTTAAAACAATAATTGGAATAATAAATTTGTTATTTTTTTTAATGATAGTGATAGTATTGGTGGTAGGACTATGGTATTTCTCTTTTAATAGTATTAGTGATAATGATTGGGTTTCTTTAAATCCTTATGGGGAGAAAGATGTAATATCTCTGAATGTTAATAATATAAAAATTAGAAATAATATTATTGAATTTGAGGAAAAATTAGAAAATTCAGAAAAAAAATCTAAAGAAATATATAAGAAAAAAATAGATATGTCTTTATCAAATAATCAAAATTATGTAGAAATAAGTAATGTTGATGTTGATATATATGATGGTCTTGATAATAAGGTTTCTTCTCGTGTTGAAGCAATTGCTGCACCAATAATGTTGAAGAAAAATTCTATAGAATATTATTTTTTGAAATTGCAATATGATAATTATAAAAAATTAAAACCATTAAAAGTAGCAATTGTTGTTGAGATAATATTATTTATAATTGTTTTAATAGGGGTTGTTTTGTATTACAAAAGGAAAATTAAATTACTTGAAACCGATACCGCAAAACAACAAGTAGAACAAGATAATAGTGATAATAATTCAAATGAAATTGAAAATAATAATGGAATTTAATTTTCAAGAGTTTAGAATGTGCAAGAATTATTTATGTATTTAGGTGGTATAGGAATTCAACTTTAGGCTAGAAAGGAATGGTTTGTATTAAAAAAAGTTTGTAAGTTTTAGTGAAAGATATATTAAGAATGGAAGATCAAGAAAATATCATAGAAAAATTAAGGAATCAGATTGACCGTGATGAAGAAGATTTAATTAAATTTAAATCTTGGCTTAAAGAACGTTTTTTGCCAGTAATTGGGATATTTGGTTTAAATGGTATTTTTTTTAGAGCAAAAACTATAAATATAATGAAGGAGGGTTAAATATATTGGAAATATATTATAACTTAAATACTTATGAGTATAAAGTTTTTATAGATACGGATAATAAATTATGTGAAATTATGTTAACATACGACAAAAAAATACCTATTGAAATTGTTAAGGATGAGTTAGAAAGACAATTCTCGATAAAAATAAAAAGATATTATGTTAAACAAAATGTTGAGTTATCTGAATTATCTTATTTTTTTGAATTAGAGTAATCAAATAACTATAGTTTGACATAATAAATAGTTATATGGTAAATGAAATCCATCATATAATATACATTTGAGTTAAAGTTTTAGTTTTACATTATTTTCGTCGTGATGAATTTTATTTTAGCACCTCTTTAAAAGAGGTTCCGAAACAAGTTCGGAATGACTCTATACTGGATTACTTCGTCGTTTCACTCCTCGTAATGACGTGATTTAACAAATGATAAGTAAAATTCGACCTTAACGTAATGAACCATCATTGTTTTATTCTGCTCTATGTTGAGGTGTTTGAGTGAATTTACTAGTATTTTAAAATATCTGTAAATTCACGAGTTCCGAAACTCTATGCAGAATAATTACAAACGATGCGTGAATGAAGTTCAGGTCAGGAGTTTTTTTGTGCAACGTTTCTTTGCGGTCAAAGAAATGTTGCGAAATGATTTAACAAAGTAAAAAATTAAATTGATTCTTCGCTTTTTTCGGTCGCAATAAACGGCACCGTTCAAATTTAAATCAAAAAAATAATCTTTGATTACAAATAAAACGAGTTCAATTATGTAATTGAACTCGTTTTATTTTATGTTTATGATTGCACTTATTTAAGTGCTGATTTCACTAGTTCTGTAACTTTTTCTGCTGCAACTTCTGGAGTTAATTCTTCTTTGTCGCCAGTTTCTCTTGTTACAAGTTCAACGTTGCCGTCTTGGATAGTCTTACCTACTGTTATTCTGTAAGGGAAACCAATCAAGTCAGCATCTTTAAATTTTACTCCAGGACGTTCATTTCTATCATCTAGAACAACTTCAATACCGTTTTCTTTTAATTGTTCATAGATTTTTGTAGCAGTTGTCATTTGTAATTCGTCTTTTGTACTTACTGGTACAACAACTACATGGTATGGTGCAATTGATACAGGCCATTTGATACCGTGTTCGTCATAATGTGCCTCAACTGCTGCAGCAGCAGTTCTTGAAATACCAATACCATAACAACCCATAATATATGGTTTTGCTTTTCCGTCTTGGTCTAAATATACGGCATTCATTGGTTTTGAATATTTTGTTCCTAATTGGAAAATATTACCAACTTCAATACCCTTTGTAACTTTTAGAGGTTTACCACATTCTGGGCAAAGTTCGCCTGCCTCAACAAGTCTAATATCTGCAAACTCACTAACTTGAATATCTTCGATGTTAGCACCAACTAAGTGTTTGTCGTTTTCATTTATGCCAACAACAAAGTTTTTCATATCTTTAACTGTTTCATCAGCGATAATTTTAATATCTTTCATACCAATTGCACTAATAAAGCCTGCTCTTGCATTGAAACCGTTCTTTTGCATAAGTTCTTCGATTTCTTCTGCAGTTGCAATTCTTATATCAATAGCACCAACAGCGTTCATAAGTTTTGTTTCTTCAATTTGTTTATCACCTCTGATATATGCTAATATTGGTTTTTTATCAGCAATATAAACAAGGCATTTGCAAATAATGCTTGATGGAACATTTAAGAATTCGCTTAATTCTTCAATAGTTTTTGTGTTTGGAGTATCAACGATTTTCTTTTCTGTAAAACCACATTCCGAACCATCAACAACTGCTTCTGGCAATTTTGAAATTGCGTGGTTTGAGTTTGCTGAGTAATCACAATCATCACAATAGAATACATCGTTTTCACCAGCATCTGTATCAGTGATAACCATAAATTCATGACTCACGCTACCACCGATAGCACCACTATCTGATTGAACCATTTTTGTTGGCAAACCACATCTATCAAAGATTCTTTTGTATGCTTTTGCCATATTATCATATTCTTTATCAAGTTCTTCTTGAGATGTACCAAAACTGTATGCATCTTTCATAATGAACTCTCTACCTCTTAATAAACCGAAACGAGGTCTTACTTCATCTCTGAATTTTGATTGGATTTGATATAAGTTTACAGGTAGTTGTTTGTATGATTTTAGACCGTCACGAGCAACTGATGTAATAATTTCTTCGTGTGTTGGTCCAAGACACATTTCTCTATCGTGTCTATCACGCAATCTCATAAGTTCACGTCCATAAACTTCCCAACGACCTGATTCTACCCACAATTCTTTTGGCTGAACAAATGGCATCAACAATTCTTGAGCACCTGCTCTATCCATTTCTTCTCTTGTTATATTTTCAATCTTCTTTAAAACTCTCCACATTAGTGGTAAATAGTTGTAAACACCACTTGTAAGTTTTCTAATATATCCGGCTTTAACCAAGAATTTGTGAGATACAACTTCTGCATCTGATGGAAATTCTCTTAAAGTTTGGACAAAAAGTTTTGACATCTTCATATTATTAAACCCTCTTATTATTATGTTATGTGATAATTTTACCATAAATATAGAATGCAATAATGTACTGTTGTTGTGTTAGATAAATTTTTTAAATAAAAATGAAAACTCCTATCATATCTGTAAATATTGGAAAATTATAAAAATGGATAATACAATATTGACCGAATGGTCTATATAAAATTTCAACCATATTATTGATGTTAAAAAAACTAAATGAAGATATTCTATTATTGGAGAGAGGGTTTAGATGAAAAAATGGTTACCGATATTTGTATCGGTTTTGATTGTTACAATGAATGTATTAAGTGCTGATGCAGCAGAAAATATCCTTAGAGGTGTTAATGTTAGGGCTTCTGAAAATGCTTATACAATTGAATTAACATCTACTGCTCCTGCACGTATGACGAAAAATATAGTTTCAGCAAATAGAGTTATTATAAATCTTAAAGGTGTTAGCATTTCTGATAATTTATCAACAAAATTTGGTGGCAATGCTGTGATTGATAATGTTATGGTTGAACCTTGTGGAATGGGTGATGTTAATGTAATGGTACAAGGTGACAATATTGCTTATTCAAATGTTGAGTTTAAAGAACCAACTGCAGTTGAACAAATGCAAGATTCAGTTTCTTCATCTTTCACATCTTTATTAGCAATGTTTTCAGGAAACAATGCCTCTAATAGAGCAGTTCAATTCGGAACTCTTTTAATATTCGGCATAATTTTGATTGGTGAAGTTAGATTTATCAAATCAAAATATGATGAATTGAAAGCCGAAAAACAACAAATGGTTAATGATATTCAAAAAACAAGCGATTTCAAAGAGTTTATGCCTGGTTACGGTAATGTTGGTTTGAAAAAACCTTATACAACTCCAATCTATGGTACTGCAAGAAATACTGCAAATATCAGAGCAAATTATTTAAAACATTTAAGAACACCAGAAACTGCTACTTTGAATATGCTTATGCATAACAACAATCAAGAGAGCAAAATCTTAGATAGAATTGTTAATAACAAACCTGTTTTCGGTAGCTTATCAAATATAAATATTGATGATAATGTACCTTTGAATACAGAAAAAAATATTAATAATATGATTTCTAATCCGTTGCCAAAAGCGAGATTAAAATCAAACTTAAAACATCTTGAATCTATGACTGCGTTATACAAAAACGAAACTAATGTTGAAGAAGCAGATAGAGAATTTTATTCAAGATTAAACAGATTATATTAAATAAAAAACACACACATATAACATAAATCTATTTATCACTAAACTAATACAGGACTGCATTTGCAGTTCTTTCTTTTTTTTTAATGTAATGATTTTTTTAAGTTTAAAATATGTTGTCATGTAGTATAAAAATAATTAAAAAAATCCACCAAATTTTCTATTGACAAACACATGTTAATGCAATAAATTGTAAGTGTTATGTTTAATCTATTTAATAAAAAAGCGAAAGTCGAACAAGAAATCGCACAAATATTGTTCAATAATTCAATGGTAATTTCAACAGCAGAATCATGCACAGGTGGACTTTTGAGTTCACGTTTGACAGATGTTTCTGGTAGTTCTTTATATACTAAATTAAACTTTGTTACTTATTCAAATGATGTAAAACAAAGTTTGTTAGGTGTATCAGCTGAAACCTTAGAAAAATATGGTGCAGTTAGCAAAGAATGTGCAGCAGAAATGGCAGTTGGTTTGCATTCAAGAACTAATGCTGATGTAGTTATTTGTACAACAGGTATTGCAGGTCCTACTGGTGGCACTCCAGCAAAACCAGTTGGTCTTATGTATGTTGCTATAAAATCAAAATACAAAGCAGTAGTTCAAGAGTTCCGTTTGAATCCTAAAATCAAACGAACAAAAATGAAATACAAATTTACTCAATGTGCTTTGGAAATGCTACTTGATTTCTTATCAGATATTAGTGCGTAGTACTAGAGTTTGCCATAGAAGTGAATTTTTCAAGTACATCAGGACATCTGTCTATCAATAGTTTTGCAAGTTGTTTTGTGTCAACTTGTGTTGCTACTATTGAGAACAAGTCTTCTGGTAGTTGTTTTGTCATTATTTGAAGTGATTCACTATCTAGTGCAATCATTGATTTAACCATATCAGGTTTTTGTAGTTTGCTAACCATATCTGTGAAAGTTTGGTTAGAAAAGTTCAAGAGCGTATCTTTGTCTTCATTTGCCATTTGGAAAATAATGTTTTGTTGAATTTCTGGTTCCATTGAAGCCATTGTTTCTTTGAATTGTTTATCTGGCAAAGAACTGATTTGTGCTAATAATTTTGATACATCATTGCTATCGGCCGCTTGACCTGTCATTCCTTCTGTCATTTGAATTAACAATTCAGGATCAAGGTTTGATAGTTGTGCTGTTACATCATTTTTTCTAACTTCTGAACTCATAAAGAATTGTTCAAGTTCTTCTTCAGGAATCATTTTTATTAATTGTTCCATTGGAAACGCTTCTATTGCAACATTTGCTGATTCTGCAACAGATACTTTTCCTAACATTTGTTCTAATTTTTCTTGAGTGAAAAAGTTTAGACCAATAACCATATCTTCTGCATCTAACAAATCTAATACTTTGTTTCTTTGTTCTGCAGACATTTGGTTGATAATATTATACTTATTCGTTGGATCATCAAGTTGGAATGTCTGAATTAATTCATCAACATTTCCGAAAAGTTTTCTACCATAATCTTTTGCTACGGTATTTCCACTTTCTGCTTCTGCTTCAATGATGTCATCAATTGACATATCAGCATAATTTCGCATTCTAGAAGTACTAATGTTTAATTGGTTTTGTAAATAGTACTGATCTGTATTCAACGAAATAGTCATAATTAGCTCCTATTTTATATACTATATATATAATAAGTAAATAAAGTTGCAAAAATTGCCTTTTTTATTAAGTTATTTTAACATTATTCTTAACAAAAATGAATATGTAACTATTCTTTTACTCCACCTTTCATCATATCATTGATGATGTATTTTTTACCTATTAAAAATATTAGTATAGCAGGTATTGTACAAATAACAGAACAAGCCAATAAATCACCCCAAACAATGACTTCTCTATAACTGCCTTTGAATATAGCAAGCCCTAGTGGTAATGTTCTCATTGATTCAGAATTTGTTATGATAAGTGGCCAAATGAAACTATTCCAACTTGTTATAAATGTGAAAATTCCAAGAGTAGCAATTGCTGGTGTAGCAAGTGGACAAACAATTTTTATAAACATTTGTAGTTTGTTGCAACCATCAATGATAGATGCATCTTCCAATTCTTTTGGGAATGATAAAAAATGTTGACGCATCAAAAATACTCCAAAGCCACCAAATATCCCTGGTAGTATTAACGCTGCGTATGTATCAACAAGGTGAAGTTCTCTCATTATAAAGAATAATGGGATAATATTTACTTGTGGTGGAATGAACATTGTTATTAATATTATAAAAAATAATGTGTTTCTAAATCTGAAATCTAGTCTTGCAAAGGCATATCCGGCCAATGTTGATATAATTATTTGTCCTATAGTTGTAAATATAGATACAATTAGACTGTTAAAGAAGTATCTAATAACAGGTATTGTATTGTTTACGTGTACATAATTATTTAATGTTAGATGTTGAATTGTTCCATTTATATCGTTGAAAGATATTTGATTGCCAGTTGAGATTGATATTAAAACCATTACAAGGAATGGTGCAAGCATACTTATTGCTGTAAAAATTAATATTGTATGTAAAATGAATTTTTTCAACATAGTTTTGATTTTATCACAATTCTAATATGAATGCTTGATATAAAAAAGAAAAATATTATATATAATAATAGTATGAAGAAAATATTCTTAATAGTTTTATCTATGTTTTTGTTAGTAGGAAATGTTTATGCTGATTCTTGCTTAACTCGAGATTATGATGGTATTGAAGTACCTGCAGGTAGTTTTGTTCAAGTGATTTCTTTGCAAGATTTTTCTACTGCATATAGTGATAGTACTAATCAATTAAAATTTGTTTGTATAAATGATGTTTTTGAGTTTGAAACAAAAATTATACCAAAGGGTACAGTGTTTTATGGGTTTATTGAAAAGAAAAATGAACCTGTAATTGGAACACACGCTTCAATGGTTGTAAGAATTACAAAAATGGTTTATGCTGACGGTTTTACAATTCCAATAAGAGCATATATTTATACTGCTAATGGTAATTTGATTGGTGGAGATATGACAGAACCTGAAGTTTACGACAAGATGCCACATTATCAAGAAAAGATTGCTAGACATTTTGTAGGGGTTTTGCAATATGTTCCAGGTGCATCTAGAAAAATGGGGGAACATGTTACTGTTGCATCTGGTGCTAATTTGTTGATAGTTTTTACAGAACCAACATTTATTACGCACACCTTAACAGATTGACATAATTTAGATTGATATTAAAATATATATTAAGGGATTTTTTAATTAAATTTTTTGTAAGACTACTATTAAATAGGAGGAGATATTATGCAAAAGAAGATAAGTATGGTATTATTGGCTTCTTTGTTGACAATGAATATATCTATGGCTGCATCAAATTATTCATATAATAACGGTGCTAAAGTGCCACAATATCAACAAAATTATTATTCTAATCAACAATATTCTTCAAAACAAACCTTGAAGGGTAGAGTTGTTACAGTTCCTGCAGGTCAAAACATTCCTGTTGTAACTACGACTCCTATTAGTTCATCAAGTGCTTATTTAGGTCAAGTTTACACAATAGCATTGGCTTCTGATTTTTGTTATAACGGTTCTGTTGTTGCACCGGCAGGTAGTTCTGTTGTTGGTAATGTTATTGAAGTTACACACGCTAAACGAGGTAGTATGAATGGTAAGTTATGCATAAGATTTAATCAGATTGTAACACCTTATGGCTTACAAATACCTATTTCTGCAATTATTAAAACAGATGATAAGAGTGGTGTTTTAGTTGGCGGAACTAAGTTAGATGTAGCAAAAAACTATGGTAAAGATATGGCAGTTGGTGCTGGTGTTGGTGCTTTATCAGGTGTTGTATTTGGTGCACTTGCCGGTGGTAGTGTTGGTAGAGGTGCAGCATTGGGTACAGCAGTTGGTGCTGGCGGTGGTGTAGTTAAATCTGTTATTGATAAAGGTAACAATGTTGATATTCCAGCAGGTGCATCTTTTGATATTGTTTTAACCCAACCAATTACTGTTACACCTACTTATAGTGATTAAATATAGTAGTCAATTGATTTAAGATATTTGGAGGATATGTTTAAACTGTTTTTGGTTTAAAATTTCCGAAGAAAAGAAAGAAAAATGAGCATATTAGGAAACAAATACGAAATACTAGATGAAGAGGAAAATCAGGGATATACGATTCCTGCAGTAGTTAAGAAAGATGATGAGGGGCTTAATTTTAAAAAGTCTGTAATTCTTTCTACGTTATTGCACCCAGGTTCAGTTGCTGTGGCTTGGTTGTTAATTATTATTCTTGGTATTTTAGGAATTCATTTAGATTTATTCAAAAAACCTGTATTACAGGATAAAAAAGACATTGAGTTTGTTCTTGTTGATAAACAAGATATTCCACGTGACAAAAACACAAAGAATAGAGCAGATATGAACTCACGTTCAGGTGGTGTTAGAGATAAAAAACGTCCAGTTGTTTTACCTACTGGTACATCTACTAAACCATCAAAACCATCTGCTGCATCATCTAGTTTACAAAAGATGATTAAAGAGCAACAAAAACAAATTAGAAAAGAGCAAGTGCAACAGAAAAAAGCAATACAGAAGAAAGTTGTTCAACAAAAGGCTGCTGAACAAAAACATCCTGTAAGTGAAAATGTTAGCCGTCAAAATAGACCGTCACCAAAACCAGTGACACGTCCGACAGCAGCACCTTCATCAAGACCTGTATCTGCACCAAGAACTGTTGCTCCACGTCAAACAACACCGTTTGCAGTCCCTGTTCCATCTGGGGCACCTAGAGGTAATTATTTATCAACAGGTCCAGTTGGTGGTACTGGTGCTAAGAGTGGTGCTCATTCAGGAGGATATTCTTCTGGTGGTGGAACTGGTAGAGGTTATGCTCCTACTCCATCATTATCAACATATAAAGGTGCTGGTGGCTCAGGCTCAAGTAGAGGCTCTGGTGGTGGTAGAGGTACTGGTGGCTATGCTGGCAACCCTGGTGGTGGCGGTGGTCGTCCTGGTATTGATGCAATTAGAGAACCTGATTTTGGACCTTATATGAGAGAATTGCAAAGAAGAATTAAATTTAATTGGCACCCACCAAAAGGTAATGAAAGTAGAAAGGTAGTACTTTTATTCAAGATTGCTAAGAATGGACAATTGTTATCTTGTAGAGTATATCGTTCTTCAGGATTGCCTGCAGCAGACCAAGCTGCTCTAAATGCAGTAAAATTAACTGCTCCATTTAGACCATTGCCTGCTGAATATAAGGGTACAAACATAGATATTCAATTTACGTTTGACTATAACGTATTTGGTGGATCATTACGATAATTAACGAGAAACAGAAAAGAGGATAAAATTATGGAATTATTATTACATTCAATTCAAATGGACTGGCCGGTATTGTTACCGATTTTGGTTTGTTCAATTCTTGTATTAGCAGCAGTTATAAACAGATTATCTTTTTATAACAAGAATAAACGTGATGTTGTTTTATTCATTCCAAAACTTCAAAAAGAATTAGCAAAAGACAACCTTGTTGGTGCTCAAAACTTGGCTATCCAATGTGGTGGTGTAATAGGTGAAGTTACAGAAGAAGCAGTTAGAATTTTCAATGAACAAAGAAAAGGTTTTTCTCGTTCATTTGATATTGCAGCAAGTTTAGCAACTAGAAAATTGGAAAACCACTTAACTATTTTAGGTACAATTGGTGGTGTTGCTCCTTTCTTAGGTTTGTTTGGTACAGTTGTTAGAATTCTTTATACATTCCAAGACTTGGCAACTCAAGGTAACCAATCTGCAGCAGTTGCAATGGGTATTGGTTCAGCATTGATTGCTACAGCATTCGGTTTGGGTGTTGCGATTGTTGCAGTTATTGCGTACAACACTTTCCAAGCAACAGTTAAAAGATATGAAGATGACTTCCAATTGATTAAGTTATTATTCTTGAGTTTTGTTGACTCAGATGATGATACAACTGCAACATCTTCTTCAAATATAGCTTTATAATAAGGATTTAAGAAATGGCTATAAAATCTAGCAAAGATGCATTATTTACAGAAATAAATATCACACCGTTAACAGATATTTTCTTGGTACTGTTGATTATTATGATGGTTGTTGCTCCAACGTTTCAATCTTCAAGTAGCCATGTGACAGTTCCAGAAATCAATAATGGTACTTCTATTGAAGAACGTAACGCTACTGTTTCTGTTACACAAAATGGTACAGTCTATCTTAATGATAAATTGGTTAATGTGGCTAATTTAGCAGTTGAATTAGAACGTATTAAACCAACGCTTCAAAAACAAGAGGTTTTGGTTAAAGCCGATGAAAAGGTTAAAAGTTCTGTAATAATGGATATTATGGATGCGGCTCAAGAAGCACAATACAAAAAATTGGTTGTTGCAGGTGAGCCATTGACTAAAAAGGCTCAAAGAGCACTTGAAAACGAAAATAAGAAAATTGAACAAGCAGAAGAAGCTTTAGAAAACTAAGGTAGGAGATAATGAGAGATAGTTTTAATGAAATAAATATCACACCTTTAACCGATATATTTTTGGTACTTTTAATCATAATGATGGTTATTGCACCAATGATGGATCAACAAGGTTTGAAACTTATGGTTCCACAAGCAGTTAAGGAACAAAGTACGAAAGAATTTAAGACTATGAATTTTGTTGTTGCTGCTGATGGTAGTTATTCAATTGATGGACAGACTGTAAGTGAAGATAATTTAGAGTCAGTTATGAGCGAGAAGATTAAAACTTGTCCAGATGGTTTGTTGATTATGGCTGAACCAAATGCTGAACACGGTTATGTTGTTAAATTGATTGACGTTGCAAGAAGTCTTGGTGTTACAAGCGTTTCTGTTCAAGGTATTTAATTATTCTTGTTTTATAGTAAAGAAGAGAATGTAATTTTATATAAAAATATCTCATCATAGTTTTGATGAGATATTTTTTGTTTGTATGTTTAATACTTTGCTTATGTTGTTCTTCTGTTGTGGCAAGTACATCTTTTAAGGGTTTTTTATTGAATGAGAATAGTGTTGTTGTGTATCCTATTGATGATTTATTTGAGGGCGTATGTTTGTCTGAGGTTGGTAAGCAAAAAATGGAGGATTTGAAAGACAAATTTGAAGATAAGACAATATTTATTGAATGTTATACAAATGAGGTTGGTGATTATAAATCAAGTTGGGAGTTAGCATTAATATATTCTTATAATCTTACGTTATATTTAATAAAAAATTGTGATATTAAGGCTGAAAATATAACATATATTGGATATGGATTTTCTTCTAGATATGAAAATTTATCTAATGTAATAGTTTTTTATGTGTATGATAAATAATTTTATGAAAGGTGTATATCCTAAGTATATACAATGTTTCAGAGTGTAACGAAGTTAAATAAAAAAGTCAATTTTTGAAAAAGAAAAAACTTTATATAAGTACGGGAATTAAAATTTAATAAGTTGAAATCGAGGATGAATAGTCTGAGTAATTA
>JBNMJS010000055.1:0-12258 GCA_050873965.1 Cyanobacteriota bacterium
ATTGTCAGACAGAGCATGACGTACAACATCAATTAAAGTTTTAGTGTAATATATGTTTTGTCATCTTGAGCAATGTATTTTGTAAATTGTACGTAACTGTTCAAGTTTTAGCGAAAAATTTATTTTAAACAATGGATGCTGTGATGAATTATAACTATTCTGGACTGCTTCGTCGTTCATTTTATTCACTTTTCGCAGTGGCGTAATTTAACAAGTGATAAGTAATAATTAAACAAATTAATTTTTAGCACTTATTAATATCTTTCGGAGTTATTGTCCAAATTGTTATATTAAATTTATAAGCGACTGCTTGTAATCGTTTCAAAAATCTTTGTTCTTTTTCTGGTTGTTCCATTATCAATACAACACCTGCTTTTTTACCTGTTTTGATTGAATAATAGAGTGCTTGTCCGATACTTTCAGCCCATTTGCTTGCAAAATCAAATTCAATTGCATGAGTTGTCGTCAAGCAATCTACTCTTGCACCATCATCAAGTCTATATTCTAGCGTTCCATTATGCATACCACACCATTCGACTTGATAATCTTTTTCTTTGTACAAATGTGCAGCATTAACCGTTGTCATTAATAAAAATAATAATATTACTAAATAGAACTTTTTCATTAGAGTAGAACTTTCCCAACTTTTGAGAATTGTACTACTTTTTATTAACAATCGTAATTAGTCACCTGACTATATTTTATAAATTTGAATGAATATAACTTACTAATCCCTTATAAATAGATAGTGCTGAATTATGTGCGAATCGTTTTGATTTGTATATTGATACATCATTAGGATTTACAAGGTATGCTAATTCTGCAAGCACTCCAATATATTCTGTTGGTCGAATTACAGCGAAACTTGCTTGGGCTGCACCACCATTTTTTGTATTAAGTTCCGTTGACAATGCTTTAACCAATGATTGTGCTAATTGTTGACAAGCAGGGTTGTAATAAAATACGATAGAACCTTCGTTCAAATTAGGGTTTGATGATATTGGAACAGAATTCATGTGAATACTTACAAAGATAAGTGCATCTTTTTCTTTCGCGAATTTTACTCTATCCTCTAAGGATACATATTTGTCTGTTTCACGTACCATATAAACATCAAAATTATGAGATTCTAAAATTCGCTTTAGTCTGTTTGCGACATCAAGGTTTATATTCTTTTCTTTATGTCCAAGACAGCCTACTGCACCAATTTCTTGTCCACCGTGTCCAGCGTCAATTACAATTTTTACATCTTTATTTGAGTAGTTATTTTTTGATATAGGAGTCTTTTTAATAACAACTTCTAGCGTATTATTCTGCATTGTTACAGAATATCTGGGAAACTTTCCTAATGAAAACTCTTTTGTATAAGTTTCATTAGATGTATCTAAGTTATAAACTGTTAGAACAAGTTTGCTTGTATCTGCAATAGCACTATATGGTGTGTTTGCAGAAAGATTTATTATAATACCTTTTTCATCACCTTTTTTTGTTTGCTCGGTAGAGATGATTTTGTTTGGAGTGTATGTATAACCTGTGTTTTCTTGATTTTCGTATTCCGTTTTATTATTTTCGCTTTGGTTTGTAGGTTTTAGAGTTTCTAATGGTATTTGTTTAAGGTCTTTTGTTATCGCCCAACCATATTTATCTTTTGTTAGATAAATTCTAGAAAAACCATTTTGTGTACCATCTATGAATAATCTTGTACCTTTTGGTAAGTAGCCTATTCTATTCATGCCGGCATCAATTGGAGTATTTCTTAGGACAACATTATCTTTTGTTGTTTCAAAATATGCTGGTTCTGATTTCTTGAATTCATTTTGATATTTTGCTTGAGAATGACTGGTTCTTTTAATTGTATATTTGATTGTTTCAATGTTACCAAGCCAATCTTTTTTTTGTACAGCAAAGATGTTTTCTCCCATCTTTAAAGGTACACTATAACTAAATGCCCTTGCTCTAGATGGAACCATTAAAACATCATTTATATAAACTTTTTCATTACGTCCGATTTTACCAGTAAAAAATATTGCTTCTTCTGGCAATGTTATGTCTTGAGTATAAGGGTGAGTTATCACTAATGCTTGTGACATAGGTACAAATATAAAAATTGATAGAATTGTGTATATATATTTTTTTAGTGCTGTTAACATTTAGAATAGTGGCTTTCTGTTGATTTTTATTTCAGAACAAGTACCTTCGCCTTTTGTTACAAATTGTGCTCTTTGGTCAAATTGTGATGCATAAGCATAAATTTCATTAAGTTTTATTTGGTGACTTCCTCTGTTGTATGTGATTCTTGTATCAACAACATCAGCAAAACTTGCTGCTTTTTTTGTGAAAACAATCTCAGAATCATTAAATTCATTTACGTCTAGTGGCAAGTTGTTAGCATCATATACGCCAGCTAGAACTGTATCAATAATGAAATATCTATCAATCATATATGTTCTTAAAACTTTATTTGTTAGCATTTGTACTGCTGAAATCTTGATTTTGCAAGCAAGTACGTATTGTTCTGCGTTTGCTTTGGTGAACATACTTATTATTAAAGTTACTATTAGAGCAAATATGAATAATTTCTTTTTCATTTCTTAACCTTGTTGTATCAAATACTATTTAATAATAATACTAAATTGAGCCATTTGTATTTTAATATAAATTTTTGTAAAGAATTCTTTATATAAAAAATGCTTTGATTGGCTTTAATGTCAATAATTATGCATATTTGGGCTTATATTTGAATGTGTATTAGAATAGTTAATATAATGAAAAAAATAATTACATGATGTATAATATAAATATATATGTAAGTCATAGTTTGACGAGGTTTTGAGGCAGAATAGCATTTTGGATTATGGGTTATGAAATTATGTTATTCGGAGTATGTTAATGAATAGTATAAAAACTCTTTTTCATAGAGTACTGTTTATATATTTGGCTATCACAGGATTTGTCGTATTGAATGCTGGCATGGTTTCGTATGCTCAAACTGGTGATGAACTAGCCGATGTAAACCAAAATACTCAAAATGTTAATCGTACTTATGAGTTTATATCAAGTGATGTTTATAATGTTAGTGCAAATACTGGCGTAACTGCACCTGATACAATGTCTGTTATTGGGCAATATGATAGTTCAACCTCTCAAATATCAACAATTGATTATAAAAATAGTTTTTCAGGTTTTGTTGTAAATGAGGGTGTTAGTTTAAATCTTAGCAATCTAAAAATTCAAAATGCTGTATCAAATGCAAACGCATCAACAGTATTAAATAATGGTGTTTTGAATATAAATAATGTGATATTTACATCAAATCATTTAGAAAATACGGATACAAATTTTTCTGGTGGTGCTATTCATAACAAAAAGATAGCGACTTTGTCTGATATTAATTTTGATAGCAACTATGTTACATCAAATGCAACAATGGATTTATCAACAATCAATGATGCTATGATTAGTGGTAAAATTATTGATTTGATAGTCCCTGACAATATTGTTGGTGGTGGTGCGATATACAATTATTCTGATGATAATGATGTAACCTCAGAAATAAAATTGATTACAGGTTCATTTAGCAATAATTATGTGTTAGCAAATCCAACATCTGAAACTGGTAAAACTTCTATCTTTGCTGGTGGTGGAGCAATTTATAATAGAGATAAAATCGGTATGATTGATGCTGATTTTACGGCAAATAGAACGACATCATCTTCATTTGCACTTGGTGGTGCGATATTAAATTTAGATACAATAGAAAACTTATCTGGTAAATTTAGTCAAAACGTATCTAATGGTGGTATATACGCTATGGGTGGTGCGTTGATGAATATGGGAGAAATTGCTTCTATATCAAATATTACTTTTAGTGAAAATTCAGCAGTAGGAACTGCTTCAGGTTCATTTGCTTATGGTGGTGCAATTTATAATACTGGAACAATAACATCTATAAATGCGACTTTTGATGGCAATTTTGCTAGTGGTACAAATGCTTATGCTGGTGCGATTTATAATAGAGGAACAATTGATTTTATATCTGGAAATTTTGTTAATAACTATGCTGCTGGTTCTTCTAGTGCGACTGCAGGTGCTATTTGGACAAACTCATCATTAACATTATTGGCTGATAGTGCAGATTACAAATTTAGTGGTAATTATACTTTTTCCAGAAATACAAAAGTTTATCAAGCAATTTATGTTGCTGATAAAAATGCAACTGTTACTATTTCATCAGTTAATGGCGGATCTTGGACATTTGATGATTCAATCAATGGTGTGCAAGGGTATGGATTGCATATAACAGGTGATACTAATAGTTATGTTAAATTTAATGGAACTGTACAAAATTCTAATGTCACAATTGGTGATATAAATCTGTATTTTGCAGAAAATACTTTTGCAGATTCTAATACATCGGTTAAATTGTTGGGAAGTTCTTTTGTTTCAATGATTGATGATGGTGTAAAAACTTATAGATTTACATCATTAGATACACACGAGGCATCAAATGCATTATTTGAATTTGATATTGATGGAGATAGTGGAACTGCAGATGTTTTGGCATTAGGTGCAACATCTTTAGGTGAAATAAAAATCCAAAATCTTAATTTCTTAAATGGTTCTGTTAAAAAAGGTGAATATAAATTATTATCAGCAAGAAATAATAATGTTTATTTAGTATTAACTTCAAATAATTATTCTTATACAAATATAAAACCTGTTTTGAAGTGGAATGATGAAGTTGATAGGTATGATTATACAGTTAGTTTGAAGAGTTCTGACGGAACAACGAATGATACTGTTGTAATAGATACAGTTAGTGATGGTGCAAGACAAGACAATTTGGCTGCATTAAACCAATATAAAACAACGATTGATAGACGTTTAGAGTTTGATAGTGCATCAGATGTATTTAATGTTAGTGCTAATACTGGTGAATCAGCATATTTATCATCTTTGACAATACAAGGTGTTGAAGAAAATGGTGAATATTCAAAAATAAATTATGGTGGCAATTATTCAGGTTTTGTTTTAAATTCTGGTGTTGAATTAGCCATCAATAATGTTGAATTTCAAAACGCTACTAGTGTCGAAAATGGTTCAGTTTTAAATATTACAAATTCAAATGTATCAGTTACATATTCAGGTGGTAAATTATCATCTAATGCATCTGAAATATACGGTGGTGCAATATTTATAACTGGAAATTCTTTCTTGAATGTGTCTAATGTAGAATTTAATTCAAATACTGCATTAGCAGGTGGTGCTGTTTATAGTTATTCTGATGGCACAAATTCTGCATTTATTACTAATTTGTCAGGAACATTCAAGAATAATACTTCAAAATTAAATGGTGGTGCTATTTCAAATTATACAGATTATAGAAATGGTACAAATTATTCAATAATATCAAATATTAATGCAGATTTTGTTGGCAATAAAGTTTCAGCAACTTCAAACAATGCTTATGGTGGAGCAATATATAATACAGGTTCAATAGTATCATTAAGTGGTGATTTTTCAGAAAATGGTATATCTTCAAATAACAATGTTTTTGGTGGTGCTATTGCAAATGCATATATTCAAATGGGTTCTGATATAAATTGTGGTAATATTTCAAATTTAACATCATCTTTTGTTGGAAATTATGCTATTTCAAATAATGGTATTGCTTTAGGTGGTGCAATTTATACTGCAAATAGTTTGAATTTTATAAATAATAATAGTAATGAACAATTATTGATAAAAGATAACTATGTGATTGATTCAAATGGAAAGAATGCAAATGCAATTTTTGTTGATACAGTTGCTGGTAGAAATAGTTTGAATTTTAACTTAACTAACAATTCAGAAACTATTATTAGTGATTATATTGATGGTGGTAGATATGATTTCGCAAACAATAATGTACAACGTGGCATTATTGATATAGATGGTGAAACTGTTGATACTCGCTATAATATTTCAATTAATGGTGATAAAACTTCAAAAATAACTTTTAATGATGTTTATGCATATTCAAAATTAGAAGATGGTGGATATAATAGAACAAATGAAGTTATATCAGGTGTTCGTAATGCTAATGTTACTGTTTCAGATGTAGAAATGATTATTGGAACAAAAACTTTTGCCGATGAAAATACATCTTTGACCGTTAATAGAGGTATTTTAAATTTACAAGATTCTAAATATTCTGATTTTTACATAAATAGATTAGTTTCAACATCTATGGTTGATTATAAGTTAGATTTTAATATTTACTTAGATGAAAATGGTGAATTACAGGTTCAAAACGATAAAATATATGTTGGTGAAAATTCATCTGGTACTATTCGTTTGGTAGATATTGGATTGAATAGTACAGAAGAATTCTTTAAAGCAATTGATTATATTTATGAACATTCTGAAGATGGATATATAACAGTTAATGTTTTAAATCGTGCTAATGAATATGATTCTATAAATTTAGCAATAGATTTCTCTATTATTGGTAATCCACAAATAATGACAATTGCAGATGATTATTACAATGCACAAACTAACACTTATGAAGTTACGAATACATCATTTATTGGCGAAAAAGGATTACGTCTAAATGATACGGCTGATTCATTTAGAATTGGTGTCTTGTCAAGAGATGATACTTTGAGGGCAATCAATACATTTGAAAATTCTACATCAACTCAAACAAATAGGATTTTTACATTTGATAATGCTTCTGAAAAATATGACGTAACTGCTAATTTAGGTAATACATCAATTGGTACAATGACTGTAAATGGTAACGATTCTACAATTGATTTAAAAGGATTTAGTGGCTTTGAAATAACTTCGGCGAATACTTTCTTGAATTTAAATGATATAACAATTACGAATTCGCCAGTTGCAGTTGAACTTAATTATCTTGATACTTCTTCAGAAATCTCAAATGTTGTGATTAAAAATACTACATTTGCAGATAATACGGTTGCAATTTCAAATAATGCCGGTAGAATTTATCTTGAAAATTCTATAATTTCTGAATCTGCTAATAATCAATTTAATAAAATAAACAATTCTTCAAATGGTTATATAAATGTAAAAGATAGTAATTTATACAGTTCTATTGTTAATAATGGTTCAATTATTTTTGATGGTACAACAATTTTAGGTAAAGAAAATTATAATGTTGCTATTTCAGGTAATGGTGTTTTAGCTACTACAGACAGTGCTGTTTATACAGATTTAAGATATGCATATATTACTGATGCAATGAATGATAAGTATAATGATTTTATTCTCAATTCGGGTACATTACGTATTGGTAGTGCAACATTTGCTAATTCAACATTGGTTGCAAATCATGGTTTAATTGATTTGTCAGGTTCTACTGATGGTACATTGGCCGTTATTGATAGACCTTATACAATAGAAAAATTTGTTTCAAATTATGATGCAGGTTTTGTGATTGATATTGATTTTTCAAGAAATGAAGCAGATAGAATTGTAATTAATAATCCAGAATCAGTTGGTACTGTTAGAATTGAAAAAATAAACGGTATTGAAACTTTAACTTCTAGTACAGATACGAAGCATATTGATATACTATCTTCAAATTCAAGTAATATTAAATTGGATATTAATTTAGATACTTCAAGATATGTTTTTTATGTAGATTCTTATTTGCAAGAAGACAGAGATGAATATATATTGTATGATGATTCATTTGTTGGTGAAATTCATTTATCAACAGATAATACAGGTATATCTATTGCAAAAAACCCAGTTTATAATGCTATTGTTGAGTTAAATCAACTTGGTAAATATGAAGATGAAACTGATAAAACAAAGATTAGAACATTTGTTTTAAGAACAACAACAGAAAAAGAACCTTATACTATACCTGAGAAACTTGGTGTGACTTGTCCGGGTGTTTTAAATGTAAACGGTTTTTATACAAAAGATGAAAATGAAACTCCTGTGTCAACAATTAGTTTAAATGATTTTAGTGGTTTTGAAGTCACTCAAAAAGGAAAAACTATTATAAATATTGATAAAGTACGTTTTATTCGTGGATATTCTGAAAATAATGGTTCTGTAATGTATATTAGTACAACAAATAAAGATAGTAAATTTACTTTAAAAGATGTTGTATTTGAAGATAATAGTTCTGCAGGTTTGGGTGGTGCTATATATTCAAAAAATGATTTGACGATTATTGCCGAAGAAATAAACTCTATTTTTTCTATGAATAGACAAAATTATAATAAATCATTAGGTAGTTGGTCTTATAATGATATTTATTTAGATTCAACAAAAGATATTACTTTAAACTTAATCGCACATAATGGAAATAATATACAAATTCAATCAGGCTTAGAAGTTGCTAATGGTACACCATTAATATTGAATATTAATGATGGTTCTGAAAATAGTGGAAATATTATATTAACATTAAATAAAGATTTGGGGACTATAACTTTTCCTATCAAGAGTGTTATTTTGAATGGTGGTACATTCAATATGCATGGAATTGAAGAAGATACTGTTAATGCACAATGTAGTACAATTTATACATCGGATTTGGTTGTTAATAATGATACAGTATTTAATTTTGATATTGATTTAGCAAGAGGTATTTCTGATTCAATTTATACATCAAAAGTTCGTACTAATAAGGGTAATGGTCAACTTTTAATATCAAAAAATACCATTAATTTGATTGGTGGTGAAACAGATGTTGATTCTGTTAAAGTTCGATTAGTAAATGTGCATAGCGCAACTACGAATTTCTTGTCATTCTTGAATGATGAAGGTGAAAAGACTGACTCCATTTTATTATATACATTAGGTGATACAAATTATTATGCAAAATTAGGATTGAATGGTTCTATTGTAATTGGTTCTAGTCCTGATTGTGGCGATGATTTATTTGTTAAATCTTTGAATAGTCCTAAAAATCAAACTTATAAAATGAATTCTGATGTAACGTTGTTCAACTATGGCAAAGCAAATAATATTCCTTATACACAAGGTGTATTGATGTCGAAGAAATTAACTATTAAGGGTGATTCTTATTCGGTATTGTCAACACCAAGCGAATTAAAAGGTTTAACTATTTCTAGTAGATCAACTGTCCCTGCATCTAAACAACAAATTATTGGTTCTAAATTTACATTTAAAGGCTTTAATGGTGCTTTGATAAATCAAGGCGGTAAAATGTCGATGACAAATGTTAATTTTATTTCCAATGAAACAGATGTAAATGGTGCTGCAGTTAGAAATGAAATCGGTAGTACTACGATTAAAGGCTCAAAGAAAAATTATTCTCAAATATTTGATAACTTTGCAACTAATAATGGTGGTGCAATATATAATGCTGGCACTTTAACTTTAAAATACGCACAATTAGGTAAAGCATCAACATTGGATTCAAATTATGGTAATTCTGCATATTTAGGTGGTGCTGTTTATAACGAGGGTAAAATTACAATATCATCTACAAATTTCGAAAATAACGAAGCCGATTTGAATGGTGGTGCATTCTATACAACAAGTTATGCTAAGTTATCATCAAATACATTCGTTGAAAATAGTGCTGAAAATGGTGGTGCTATTTATGTCAATTCTGTTCCAGATAAAGCAAATGCGATTAGTATTTCTAAAAATAATTTCTATTCAAACAATGCATCTAATAATGGTGGTGCAATGTTTATTGAAAAAGGTAATGTTTCTATATCATCATCAAACTTTGGTTCTGCTCAACAATCTAATAATGGTAATGTCGCAACAAATGGTGGAGCAATATATAATGCTAAAACTGAAGTTGAAGATGAGTATGTATCATTAAATGTTACTAAAATTACATCATCAAAATTCGCTTGGAATAATGCAACCTTTGGTGGTGCATTGTATAACGTTGGAACAATTGCGTTAAAGAAAAATAGTTTTGGTTTATCAGATAAATCAAAAAATAAATATTCAAATACTGCACAAAATGGTGGTGCTATTTATAATATAGGCGATTTAACTGATTCTTCTTCAACTTTTGCTTATAACAATGCAACTGAAAACGGTGGTGCTATATATAATGTAGGTAATATATTATCTTATGATAAAAAAGGTAATGTTTCAGGTGGTCTAAATTCTTCTAAGTTTAATGAAAATTCTTCACAAAATGGTGGTGCTATTTATAATTTAGGAAATATTGGTTTATCTAAATCTAAATTTACTGCAAATAGTGCTGAAAATGGCGGTGCTATTTATAATGATGCTTCTGCGCAATCAACTATTATCAGTTCAAATTTTGTACAAAACACTGCAATATTAGGTGGTGCAATATATAATAATGGTGATATAACATTAAATAAAACTACGATAGGTGATTCTAAGAAAAAATTATCTTATGCTAATAGTGCAGATTTAGGCTCTGCTATTTATAACAATGGAAATGTAATATTAAATAGTTCTAATATTTGTTATAATTCATCAATTGATACAAATATATCAGATGATAAAGGTTTAGGTGCAATTTATAATACCGACTTTGCAACATTAGTATTGAATGCTACATCATTAACAGGTAACAATTCTAGACTTGGTGGAGCAATTTATAACTTAGGTAGTTTATCAGCAGATTATAAAACAAAATTCACATCAAATACTGCAAAAAAAGGTGGTGCAATTTATAATAAATCTGATAAAGATGTAAAAATAGAGGGTAGTTCATTCTCTAAGAATACGGCAGAATATGGTGGTGCAATATATAACGATGTAAATTCAAACTTACAAATAAAATTGTATGATTATTCTTATGTTTCAAAAGGTAAAGAAAAACATAAATATTACAATCCAGTAGTATCATCAAATACTGCAATTAGTGGTGCTGGTGTATACAATAATGGTGAAATCGTATCTGAAAATGTTACATTCTCTAAAAACAATGCTAATAACAATTCTTCAAATTTAACTTCTGATGAATTGGAGAAAGTTGGTAATGGTGGTGCAATTTATAATAATGGCAAATTGACTGTTAACAATTCAACCTTTAGTTCTAATAATGCAACTACAAATATTACAGATGTTATAGAAGATGTTTCAACAACTTCAACAAGATATACAACGATTGCTAGTACTGGTGGTAATGGTGGTGCAATTTATAACGTATCTAGTGATAATTTGTCTATTTCTAATTCAACGTTTACATCAAACAAGGCTGGCATGAATGGTGGTGCGATAGCAAATGATAATGAAGATTCTGATTTGAATATATCAGGTTCTACATTTAAATCTAACTCATCATTGAATAAAATCGTTACTAAAGAATATTCAGTAAATAATAAAACAAATAAAAAATCTTCAACAAAGACCGTTTCATCTGTTTATAATGCAAGTGGAAAAGGCGGTGCTATTTATTCTAAAGGTACAATAAATATAAATGATGATTTGGCTTTTGATTATGATGTTAATAATCAAAAAGTAACTCAATTCACATCAAATACATCTTTTAATGGTGGTGCTATTTATTCAGAAAAAGAGTTAAATATTGTAAGTACAACATTTACATCAAATTCTGCAAAGGGCAATGGTGGTGCAATTTATGTTGCAGATGGTTCACAAGCAAGTATCGTGAATTCTAATTTTACAAAAAATAGTGCTGTTAACGGTGGTGCAATTTATGTTGGAAAAGATGCTATTTTAAGTATTCAAGATTCTAGTTTTATAAATAATACTGCTTCAAATTTGGGTGGAGCAATTTATGCTGATACTGGTAGTATGATTATGATAGAAGCAGGTAATTGTGATGTTGTATTTAAAGGTAACAAAGCAAATGGTAAATCTAGTTCTTTATATTTGAATGATGCAACATTAACATTGAGTGGATTAAATAACCATTGGATAAATATTTATGATGATATAAAAGGTTCTGGTACTATTGAAAAATCAGGTAATGTTTATATTGCAAATGAGTCAACTATTGAAAATATCACAATTCACCAAACGCAAGGTCGATTGATGATTGCAAATGAAAATAGTTTAATATCTTGTTCTTTATCTTTAGATAATAATACAGGGCTAGAAGTTTCCAACGGAACCGTACGCACTTTATCTTTAAAAACCCTAACCTTAGCGGATAACACAACATCAAACATATCAATAGATATGGACTTGAAAGGCAAAACAAGCGATAAGATAACAGCAGAAAACGTTGTAGGAAACGGTACATTGAATGTATCAAAAGTTAATATGACAACGAATAGTAAGAGTCCAACAACAATA
>JBNMJS010000056.1:0-12085 GCA_050873965.1 Cyanobacteriota bacterium
GCAATAATATGCAAATACTCTTAATGAATATTTTGATAAAAATTCTAAGAAATATTTAATACAAATATATCCAACAACAGCAGAAACAACTGTTCCAATCAAAATATATATCCAATTGTAAGTAACCAATTCTGCCATCTTAACTTCTTTCAACGGATACACTACAGAGGCACCTAATATAATTGGAATACTTAACAAGAATGAATATCTTGCACACGCAATTCTACTAACCTTTGTAAACATACCTGATGCAATTGTCCAACCTGAACGAGAAAATCCAGGTAATGCAGCCAAGCCTTGAGCAATAGACATTATAATTGCCGTTTTTGTAGAAACTTTTTCAGATTTTTCTGGCAAACTATCAGAATACTTTTCTGCACCCAACAACATTCCACCTGTAACAATCAAAAGTACACCAACAACAGCAGGAGTATCCATCAATCGTTCTGCAGCATTATCAAAGAACAATGCCACTATAATAGTGATAATAGTACCCAAGATAATATAAAGTCCCAACTGCGTATTATAATCTGAATAATTTTTAGTCTTTATACCATTAACTAAAGCATTCCAAATTTCAATAATATCTTTCCAAAAGAAGATAAATACCGCAACCAAAGTACCAATATGCAACATCATACTCAAAACAATGTCATAACTTGAATCTTCTGGTATTGGATTGTGAGAAATCATTTGAATAATATGAGATGTAAATACCAAGTGTGCAGAACTTGAAATTGGTAAAAACTCACTCAAGCCTTGTACAATTCCCATTGCTACAACTTTTATTAAACCTATTCCTAACATTTTATCTCCCTATCTTATTCAAAATAACTAGCACAAGATGTAGCAGTTTCCCATATAGAAATCTTACTAATTTGAGGAACATTTGCTTTCATTTTTTCATAAATGTATTTTGCTAATGTTTCGCTACTTGGGCTAACACCTTTAAAATCTTCTAACTCATTAATATCCTTATGGTCTAATAAATTTAAAACTTCTTTCAAATGTTTTTTCAAAATTTTATAATCAATAAGAATATTACTCTTATCCAATTCCGTACCTTGAACATAAGCCTCAACCAACCAGTTGTGACCATGTTGATTTTCACATTCGCCATCATAATTCAATAAATGATGAGCTGCTGAAAAATATAATTGTGCTTTAATTTCGTACATAACTCTCTCCTAATCTATAAAACAATTTTATACTAAACACAAAATTTAATAAATGAATACAATGTTAGTTTAAGCAGATTTTCTATAAGCCCTAACAAACCCTGAATCTCCACTTAATCTTTCTTGAAACCAAATAAAACCATTCTTTTCTAAAATATCAGTAATTATTTTATAACCCTTAATATGCCACTCCATAAACACTACATCAATTTTCTTGAATAAGCCTGCTTTATCAATATCTTTAACACATTCGTATTCAGCACCCTCAATATCCATCTTCAAAACTATTGGATTGTTAGAATGCTGTTTAATAATTTCTTCTAAAACCTCACTTGAACGACGAAGTTCCAACTCAACATCGTGACATCGTTCACGTTTAATAATTTCTGCAAATTCAGGAATAATAGTATTTACAGCAGATGCATTTATATTATTAACCTCTGTTGTGGTTATGCGTTTATTCTTATCAAACCAACCATAATTATAAAGTTTAACCTTTTCTGCCAATCTAGGATTAAGTTCTAAATTAACTTTTGCAACTTTATAAACCTCTGGAAATGGTTCATAAGCATACACGCTAGAAATATGTTCTTTTGATGCAGCATACAATGTTGAATCAGCAGTATTTGCCCCAACATCAATAAAAACACAATCTTTCAAGCCACCAAATTCATAATCACTACGAGAAAACACCTCAAAAAAGCCAATCAAATTGACCATTTTCAAGAACTTTATCCCTTCAAATTCAAGATAATCCTCAAATTCATCCCATTCTAATGGTAATCGTACTTGGAAAATTGTACCTTTATGTTTGTATTCCTCAAACTGTGGCAATTATTTTAAACCTTTACGTTTGTAATAATCTTCAATAAATCCTGTATTGAATTTTCCACTAATGAACACTTCATCTTCAATAATACCTTGATGGAATGGAATAGTTGTAGCAATACCAGTAACAACATACTCTTTCAAAGCTTGATACATTCTACGTCTTGCCTCGTTTCTAGTTTCACCCCAACAAATCAATTTACCAATCATTGAATCATAATATGGTGGAATTGAATATCCTGGATATACGTGAGAATCAACTCTTATACCAAAACCACCTGGAGCAAAATATCCATCAATTTTACCTGGACAAGGCATAAAATCTTTATCAGGACTTTCAGCATTGATACGACATTCAATAGCGTGACCTCTTAATTGAACTTGGTCTTGAGTATAACTCAATTTTTCACCAGCAGCCACTCTAATTTGTTCTCTAACAATATCAACACGAGAAATCATTTCTGTAACACAGTGTTCAACTTGAACACGAGTATTCATTTCCATAAAATACCATTTGCCATCGTGGTCAAGCAAGAATTCACAAGTACCAGCACCTTCATAATTGATTGCTTTTGCTGCTCTAACTGCAGCGGCACCCATTTCTTTTCTTGTTTCTTCATCAATAGCAGGTGATGGTGCTTCTTCTAACAATTTTTGGTGACGTCTTTGGATAGAACAATCTCTTTCGCCTAAGTGAATAACATTACCAAAACTATCACCTAATACTTGAACCTCAATATGTCTTGGATTTTCCAAGAATTTTTCGGCATATACATCTGGATTACCAAAGAAGTTTTGTGCCTCTGCTTGGCATAAAGGCATATTTGTATCAACATCTTCATCGTTTCTACATACTCTCATACCTTTACCACCGCCACCAGCAGTTGCTTTTAAGATAATAGGATAACCAACCTTATTAGCGAATTTTTTAACTTCTTCCGGAGTTTTAACAATGCCTGTACCAGGAGTAACAGGAACATCGTTTTCAATCATTGTCTTACGAGCAGTAGCTTTATCGCCCATTTTTCTCATTGCTTCAGAAGTTGGACCAATAAATTTTATACCACTTTGCTCACACATTTCAGCAAAATCAGCTCTTTCAGATAAGAAACCATATCCAGGGTGAATTGCATCTGCACCTGAAACACTAGCAGCAGCCATAATTCTACTAATATCCAAATAACTTTTACTGCTTGGAGCAGGTCCGATACAATATGAATCTGTCGCTAATCTAACGTGAAGTGATTCAGCATCTGCCTGTGAATATATCGCAACAGTAGGAATACCCAATTCTCTACATGCTCTAATAACTCTAACTGCGATTTCGCCTCTATTTGCGACTAAAACTTTTTTTAACATATCCCCTATCCTTATACTAATTCGGCTGATTTAATATAAACTTGTTATATTAAAAGGCTGACAAATAAATTGCCAGCCTAATAAAATACTAATTATTCAACGTACATAATGGCTTGACCGTATTCAACAGCTTGACCATCTGTTACGCAAATTTCTGTAATCTTACCTGAGAATTCAGATTCGATTTCATTCATTAACTTCATTGCTTCAATGATACAAACCTTGTCACCTGCAGAAATTGAATCACCAACTTTAACGAATGGTTCAGCATCTGGAGATGGTTTGCTATAGAATGTACCAACCATAGGTGAAACGATTGCTTTACCTTTATGTTCAGGTTCACTAGAAGCACTAGATGCTGCAGGAGCAACTGGAGCAGCAGGTGCAGCAGCAACAGGAGCAGCAGCCGGCATAGCAACACCAGCACTAATTACTTCTGGTAAATCTTTTCTAATAGTAATTGCTTGTTCACCGTCTTCTAATGATATTTCAGTTAATTCATTATCAGCAACAATCTTTGCTAATTTTTCAATATAATCTGTTTCAAATTTCATTCTTTTACCTCTTTAATCGACTAACAACGATCTAAATATTCATTAGATCTTGTATCAACTCTAATTCTATCACCATTAGAAACGAAGAATGGAACGTTAACAACAGCACCAGTTTCTAATGTAGCAGGTTTTGTACCACCTTGAGCAGTGTTACCCTTTTCAGCAGGTGGAGTATCAACAACTTCCAACTCAACGTGAGCAGGAATATCAACACCAATGATTTTGCCGTCGTGCATCAATACTTGAATAACCATATTTTCTTTCAAATATTTAACACCACTGCCTACTTGTTCTTCTGTTAATTGCATTTGTTCGTAAGATTCATTATCCATCATAACGAAATCTTTACCTTCTTTATATAAATATTGCATTTCACGTCTATCCAAAGTAGCTTTTGCAACTTTTTCACCAGCTCTGAAAGTTTTTTCAACAACTTGTCCAGTTTCAACGTTTTTCAATTTTGAACGAACGAAAGCTGCACCTTTACCTGGTTTAACGTGTAAAAATTCAACTACTGACCAAAGACCATTATCTAATTGCAAGGTCAAACCTGTTTTAAAATCGTTTACAGAAATCATATAAGCTCCTTATAATGTCTATATTCTATACTGTTTTTTCTGATAATACCATAAAATTAATAATTTTCCAAATATATATAAAGTTTTATCACTATATATGATAGTTTCCAAATAAAAAAACAATATAAATTATTTATAGTACTATACCTGATTGTCATCTTGAGCAATGTATTTTGCAAATTTTACGAAATAGTACAAACATTAGCGAAAGATCTATAAAATAGATTTAATTTGTTCTATTATAATGCCTCATTTCTTTGACAGCAAAGAAACGAGGCGGAAAGAAACTCTCGGCGACGCTTCCGTTCACACGAGAATTGTATAATTCAACAATCGAGTCTCACAACTCGTGATTTTGTATATTTTTAATGTTTCAAAATCACTCAAACAGTTCGACATAGTGTTTCATTAACATTCTCGGTTCACTCCGCTATTGCCGATTTTTAGTTACGTAATATTTGTAAAATTTTACTTACCGTCACTACAAGAAGTAGATTTTCGACTCTGCCGAGCAAAATAATTAAGTATTATTTTGTGAAAGGTGGCGACAACGAAATCTAGCCCGTAACGTGGAGCAGAACCACGCTTCTGCGACCAGCCGAATAATCTAAAGTAATGAACGACGAAACAGTCCAGAATAATATTATAATAAAATTAATAGATACTTCGGCTAAAGCCTCAGTATGACAGCATTTTCGTCATTCTGAGCGTAGCGAAGAATCTATTATAACTAACCAAACAATTCAAGAAGAAAATGAAAATAAAATAACCACTACTCAAAATGATTAAAACATTTTTCTGTATTATTTAAATACTTAACATCATTACCACAATGTATTTCTACAAAACCTTGTTCTTGTTTATCCTTTACATAACCAATTTCAAAACAATTTGGTATATTTTTAACAAACTCTCTAGGAACAACTGCGACTATCTGATAATCTTCTCCACCATACATTATCATATTTTTATATTCTTTTGGAAATTCTTCTAGCAATTCCTTATCATAAGCAATTTTATCAAAATCTACAACAAGCGTTTTATTACTTGATTGAGCGATTTTATATAATGCATCAGCCAAACCATCAGATGTATCCATCATCGCATAATCAACATCAATATTCTTTGATATTATTGAAGCAAACTCAACCTTTGCCTCTGGCATCAAATGTGCATCAATAAGTTTTTGAGAAGATGATTTTCCCTCAAAAAGTAACTTCAATCCACCAGCACTTGAACCATGAACACCACTTGTAACAATAGCATAATCTATTTTTGCACCACTTCTTGATGATATTTTTCTATCTTTTGTTGTTCCCAAAACAGTTACCGAAATCATTATCTTGTCAGAACCAGTTATATCACCACCAACAATCTCAACTCCTTTACAGGCAGTCTTTGCACCATTATAGAACTCTCTAACAAATTCATTTGATACATTCTTTGGTAAAGATAAAGCGATCGTCATATATTTTGGTTCGCCACCTGATGCAGCAATATCACTAATATTCACCATTGCTGATTTATAACCCAATTGATAAGCCGACATATATTTCAAACAAAAATGGACATCTTCAACAAGACTATCTTGACTAATAACAACACCCAAATCCTTTAAATATGCACAATCATCACCAATATATTTATCACCAATAATTGATTTTATCGTAGATAATATTTCAAATTCTTTCATAGTCTTATTTTATCAGAATAAGAAAAAATTAACATATTTGTATTATAATTCCTATATAAAACAAGGGAGAAAATTTATGATATTAGTTACAGGTGGAGCAGGATATATTGGTAGTCATTGTGCTTTAGCACTATTAGAACAAGGAAATGACATTATTATTTTTGATAGTTTGGAATTAGGACATAAAGACACTATTGAAAATTTAAAAGCCATCAATTCAAAAGGTAAAATTATTGATTTTATTCAAGGAAATCTACAAAATTTTGATGATATAAATTCTGTATTCAAAAAACACAAAATTGATGCAGTAATCCATTTTGCAGCATTTTCTCAAGTAGGTGAATCTGTAAAAAATCCTCAAAAATATTATTTCAATAATGTATATGGCTCACTTAATCTATTCAAAGCAATGTTAGAAAATGACGTTAAAAAAATCGTATTCTCTTCAACTGCTGCGACTTATGGTGAACCTGAATACATTCCTATTGACGAAAACCACCCACAAAACCCTATCAACCCTTATGGTAGTTCGAAACTAATGATTGAACGTATTCTTGATGATTACAATAAAGCATACGAATTAAGAAGTGTAAGACTAAGATATTTTAATGTTGCTGGTGCTGATTCACAAAGTAGAATTGGAGAGTGGCATGAACCTGAAACTCACTTGATACCAAACATTTTAAAATCAACTTTCTCTTCAGGAAAAACATTTGAAATGTATGGTACAGATTATGATACAGTTGATGGAACTTGTGTTCGAGATTATATCAATATTGAAGACTTAGCGAATGCACATTTATTAGCACTAAACTATTTGAATAATGGTGGCGAAACAAACTATTTCAATCTTGGTACAACAGATGGAAATAGTGTTAAACAAGTATTCTCTGCATGTGAAAAAGTTACAGGAAAAACTATTCCAGTTAATGTAATGGGACGCAGAGAAGGAGATCCAGCATCACTTGTTGCCGACAACAAAAAAGCCATTGAAACATTAAAATGGACACCTAAAAAGACATTAGAAAACAGTGTTGATAGTGCTTATAATTGGGAAACTATTTTACAAAACAAATATTTGAAATAAATATATTTTATAAACTAAAAAGCGAGCAAATAAATTGCTCGCTTTTTTTATTACTTATCCAAAAATCCTAATCAGAAACTCTTTCTTTAATTTCTGTTAAAATCTTTTCAATGAATTCATCAACATTGAAAGTACCAACTTGACCTACTGCACGTTTTCTAACTGCAACAGCATTACTTTCTTGTTCTTTGTCACCTACAACACAAACGTAAGGTACTTTGTGTTCTTTCAATGATTCTCTAATCTTGTAATTCATACTTTCAGATCTATCATCTAATTGAACTCTGATACCTGCTTCTCTCATCTTGTTATAGATTTGTTGAGCATAATCACCATGTTTTTCAGTAGAAATTGGAACAATAGTAACTTGAGTTGGAGCCAACCAAGTTGGGAATGCACCTGCATAATGTTCAATCAAGATACCATGGAATCTTTCCATTGAACCGAAGATTACTCTGTGTAACATTACAGGAGTTTTCATTGAACCATCTTTATCTTGGTATTTAATATTAAATCTTTCAGGAAGGTTGAAGTCTAATTGAATTGTAGCACATTGCCATGTACGTCCAATTGCATCTTTAACTTTGAAGTCGATTTTTGGTCCATAGAATGCACCATCGCCTTCATTGATGTCATATTTCATACCACGTTTATCCATTGCTTCTTTCAAACCTGCTTCAGCAAGATTCCAGTTTTCAAGTTCACCAACATAACTTTCTGGACGAGTTGATAATTCAACTTCAAAATCCATCTTAAAGATTTTCATAGTATCTGAAACAAAATCAATAATTGCATTGATTTCATCAACTAATTGTTCTGGTGTACAAAAAATGTGAGCATCATCTTGAGTGAAACCTTGTACACGAGTTAAACCAGCCAATGCACCTGATTTTTCTTTTCTATAAACTGTACCCAATTCAGCCATTCTCAATGGTAATGAACGATATGAATGTCTATTTGCTTGATAAATCAAAATATGGAATGGGCAGTTCATTGGTTTTACAACGAATTGGTCATCAGAATCTTCTTCTTTTTGGATAAAGAACATATTTTCTTTATAGTGATCCATGTGACCTGAGATTTCCCATAATTTTGATTTTGCGATTTGAGGTGTATTAACAATTACATAACCTCTTTTTCTATGTTCAGTTCTCCAATAATTTTCGATTTCTTCTCTAACTACGGCTAAATTTGGGTGCCATAAAACAAGACCAGCACCGATTTCTTCTCTAACTGAGAACAAATCTAATTGTTTACCTAATTTTCTGTGGTCACGTTTTTCAGCTTCTTCAATCATTGTTAAATATTGTTGTAAATCTTCTTTATTCCAATATGCTGTTGCATATATTCTTTGAAGCATTTTATTATTTTCATTACCTCTCCAATATGCACCTGCAACCTTTAACAATTTAAAAGCGTTACCTTTAATATAAGATGTATTAGGAACATGAGGACCTGCACACAAATCGTTAAATAAAACGTTACCATCTTTATCTTTTGTTAAGTATAAAGTTGGATTATCGTTTCTATGTTCTTCCAACAATTCGGCTTTATAAATTTCACCTTGAGATTTAAATTCTTCAATTTGTTTATCAACATCTTCAACGAAAACTTTTTCAAACGTTAGATTTTGTTTGATAATATTTTTCATTTCAGCTTCAATATGTTCAAAATCTTCATGCGTAAACGTATGACCATCTGTCATATCGAAATCGTAATAAAAACCGTCATCTGTTGCAGGACCGATTGCTAACTTTGCATTTGGGAACAACTTTTGTACAGCTTGTGCCATTACGTGTGATGTTGAGTGTCTTAAAATAGACAAAGTTTCTTGATTTTTTTCCATTTTCTATCCTTTCATGGTTTCCTGATGAACCAATATATCAATCAATAACATTTGAAAGAAAGTTCATCACCTCGGGGCGGATCCCCCTAACTACTTCTAGCGATGTTATAAATACGGACAACTGCCGTATTCGCCATGATTTAATATTATCACTATGAGATTATATTCGCAACAATAAACTATTTTTTAAAAAACAACTTTTGCCATAATGTTTTTTTATTTTTCTCTTTTTGAACTTGTTCAAAAATTTCACCAAAAGTTTCAATAGGTTCTAACTTATAACCACAATCTTGAGATAATGCTCCACCCATACCAAAGATTTCTTCTTGAGGGTAACGTCTGCATATCCCTGGACGAGTTTTATGAATTTTACATTTGTGAGTTTCTTTATCTAAATTCTGGCATTCAAATATCAAGCCTATTTCATCTTTACCAGTAACTTTTAAATACGTATAAAAACGATGTTGATACTTTAAATTTTCAAAATCTTTTTCTTCTTTTATTACACCTTTTGCATGCTTAACGTAAATCTGCTTACAACATCTGCCACACCCTTTGCAAGCACCTACACGATAATATTTTTTATGAAGAATTTTTGTATAATAAAACTTTTTTAATTTCTTAAACATATATTATAATTTTAACATTATAATAATCCTAAGTCATTAAGAAGTTCTTGATTGGTTGCTAAAGAAGATATAATTTCATCTTCAAATAAATCAGTAACATTTCCGTTTGCGAACAAATCTTCTACCAATTTGTTATGAGATTCATTTTCTAAATCAGATATAGCAAGTTTGGTAAACTTCGCTATATCATCACGTCTTTCTTGTTGACGTTGTTCTTCTTCAATAATTTCAGGAATATCTAAACAAAAATTATTATGTATGCCATGATAATTAATAGTTTTTGCAAAGTTATCACCCAAAATATTATTTGGTGACATTTGTTCATATATTTGAGATTTAGTGATTATATTTTCTTTATTCAAATTATTAAACATATCCACAAACTCCCCCGTCAACAGTATTATTAATTATAAATCAATAAATGTCATCAACTAAATAGTTGAAATTTTTATAATTTAAAAATGGACGAAGTTAAGATACTTCGCCCACTTTAAAATTTTGATTACAACGAATTATAAAGATTCTCTATAAATTGTTGCAACTGCTTCTCTTGTTGCTTCTGTTGGAGCAATTGCTAGCAAACCATCTAATGATGGAGTAGTAAATGCTAATTCAGTTAATTTTTCAACATCAGCTTCTGAGAAACCTTCATCTTTAAGTTTGTTTGGAACATCAACTGATTTTAACCATTCATAAACACCAGTTGCAGCCTTTTCCGTATCAGATGCATCTGCTTTAAGACCTTTAACAATTGGTTCTAAGATGTAAGCCAATGTATCTGCTTTTGCAGCATAAATATTTCTAATTACTGCAGGCAACAAGATTGCCAAACCCAAACCATGAGAAAAATCTGGTTTCATAGCACTCAATGGGTGTTCAAGAGCGTGTGTATAATGTAATAAACCATTATCAAAACATACACCACCCATCATAGCAGCGTAACATAAGAAATATCTTGCTTCTAAATCAGAAGGATTTTCAATTGCTTTTGGTAAATATCTGCTAACAAGTTCAATAACTTCTCTTGCAAGAGTAACAGTATATGGAGATGCAACTGTTGAAGTTGCTGCTTCAATTACGTGATTTACTGCATCAATTGAAACATATCTTGTTTGTTTTGGAGATAAACCAGCCATCAATTTTGGATCATCAATTGCGTATGTTGGATAAATGCAATCATAAGCAATTGCAGGTTTGTAATTCTTTTCTAAGATTGTAGCAACAGCGAATCTATTTGTTTCTGAACCTGTACCGTGAGTAAGGTTGATAGCAACGATTGGAGCTGCTTCTGTTGGTGTGAATGTAAATTCATAAATATCATTTGCATTTTTGTCAGGATTTTTTAACAAAATAGCAACTGATTTACCAGCATCAGTAGGAGAACCACCACCGATAGTAATAACTGCTTTAGCACCAAATTCTCTAGCCATAGCAGCGGCTTCATTAACGGCTTGTGTTGTTGGGTTTGGAGTAACTTTATCATAATTGATATAACCAATACCGTTAGATTTTAATGCTTTTTCTACAACATCCCAAGCACCTGTAGATTTGTATGCATGTCTTCCTGACATAACAATAAGTTTATCAATACCTTTTGATTTAAAATCTTTTGCAATATCTTCCATTTTGTTGATTGCACCACAACCAAAATAAACACAAGTTCTAGTTCTGATTTCTCTAACTTCATTGATATCAAAATCTTTTTCCCACATAGCAGTCTCCTTTCTAATATAAACACTATTCAAATATATTATATTGCAAAAAATAAAAATATTATGCAAGTAATTTTATGAATTTCTTTTTAATTAAATTTGTTAAATCTTAATGCCTCATTTCTTTGATTATATTATTTTTTATGTTTCAAAATCACAAATTTTGAGTTGTATATCAGACTCTACCTGACAAAATATAAATATAAATTGTTCAATTATTTCGTAACATTTCTAAACCACGTCATTACGGGGAGCGGATTTTCGGTAGGGTGACGACACGTAGTGTCTAACCCGTTAGATTGAGCAAAACCACGCTTTTGCGAAATCCCGAATAATCCAAGACAGCGAAGCGACAAAGTAATCCAGTATAGAATTATTATTTTTAAATAATAGATTCTTCGCTACGCTCAGAATGACGAAAAAGGTGTCATACTGAGGCTTTAACCGAAGTATCTGTTTAAATTAATAATATTTTTCTGGACTGCTTCGTCGTTCATTTCATTCACTTCTCACAGTGACGTATTTATCATTGTTGTTGACAACAACATAGTAGGCACGAAAATATAAACGAAACCCTATAGCGAATTTGTTTGAGTGATTTTGAAACATTTAAAAATATAC
>JBNMJS010000057.1:0-11903 GCA_050873965.1 Cyanobacteriota bacterium
ATTTTATTGTGGTTTGTTTACATTTCGTTACAATAATGAATTAGTATGTTTTTGGGGTTGTTTATATTTTTTGTCAGGCAGAGCCTGAACGAACAATGCTTCAAAATATATTAATTGTTTTGTTATAATGCCTCATTTCTTCTTGAATTATTTGGCTAGTCACAAAAGCGTGGTTTTTGATTATAAATCTTCACCTCTCACTTTCGTTCGTACCTCTGCTCCCTCTGCTCAAGATGACGAAAATAGCGTCATACTGGGACTTTAACCAAAATATCTATTAATTTTATTATAATATTTTCTGGACTGCTTCGTCGTTCATTTCATTCACTTCTCGCAGTGACGTATTTTAACAAGGGACAAATAAAATTCGACCTTAACGTAGTGAACCATCATTGTTTTATTCTGCTCTATGTTGCGGTGTTTGAGTGAATTTACTAGTATATAAAATATCTGTAAATTCACGAGTTCCGAAACTCTATGCAGAATAATTACAAATGATGTGTGAATGAAGTTCAGGTCAGGAGTTTCTTTGTGCAACGTTTCTTTGCGGTCAAAGAAATGTTGCAAAATAATTAAATAAATAATTCAAAGCATTAAAATTAAACAAATTAAACGATTTGAAAATCTTTTCAAAAATAAAAACCGACGATTTGTCGGTTTTACATTTTTACAACTTTTTTAAATTGATTTTAACCTGTATATATTATTTCCATTCACTGACGCACACACTTACAAATGTACACTTTTACCTTCCAAGAATTACATATTAAATTTGTTTTATTTCGAAAAAGAAGAACTTGCCTCCGAACCTATGACGTCATGCCGGAGGCATATTATAGGATTAGTTAAACTTCCACGAATAAACGTTGACCAACAATGTTTGGTTTATTGTTGTAGTAACCTGCAAAATAACCACCACTTACTGGTCTATTTTGTGCGTATCCTGAATAAGATCTCGCATTAACAAACGGATTACCAAATGGATTACCGCTAACTGCACTTGTTTGTGCTGGTGCAACTGCTGCTGCATTGTTTGTGCTTGGAACTAGCACCTTTGTTAGTAAACTCACGATTCCTGCCATATTATCAAACCTCATCAAACCTTTCAATATGTATTTAATGTTATTTTTTGGAAAGTCAAAAATTATAACGACTATAATTTACAAAACTTTACATATTATTAAAAAACTCATCTGTATAGAGGGTATGGCTAATCTTTATTTAATGTTATTTATTATTTTTTCTATGTTGGTTAATAAAAAATTTACTCATATTATTAGACAACCCAACATTTTGAATCATTAAGTGATATTTTCTAACTTCAGCAATATTTGATGCTTCATCTAACAAGTTTCTATTGTCAGAACTTGTTTGTATTAGTTTCTGCTCTTGTTGAGAATTCTCAGAAGTAGGTTCTTGTTCGTTTTTATATTTTTCGTCAAGTTTTCTGATAACCATATCAATATCATTATCTGTCATTACAGAATACTTTGAAGCAATCTGTCTTACAGGTGTTGCACAAGGCAAACTATACAAACATTGGATTGTATAAATATCATTTTCTGATAGGCTTACAACGCCATATTTGTGTGGGGAATACATAATATCTGTATCATAAGGACTATGTCCAAGTCCTAGTGCATGCCCAATTTCGTGCAAGATTGTATGAAATACTTCTGAACTCGAGTTGTACGCTTGATGGATTTTTCCATCTGTTAATCCAATAGAAACATCTGCACCATACAATCTTTGAACAGAGTCAAAATTATAGGTACAATGACCGAGTGCTTTTCTATCAACTCTACGCCAATCTACATTGATTTGAGAGTTTAGTAGATGTTCTACAAGATGAAAAGAAACCAAACCTTCGCTTGCTTTTTCCCAAGTTTCAAGTGCTTTTAGAACCATTGTTCTATATTCAATATCTTGACCTTGTTTAGAATAAAATTTCATTGGAGCAATATAAACAGCAAGTGGCATTTTTTGCCACCTTAAAAGGTAACCGTTTTTTACACTTTCATTCAAATATGTTTTGATTTCCATACTTTTATTGTATAATAAAAAATACTGAGGAGGTAATTTGGTATGAATATTATGCAAATGATGCAACAAGCACAAAACATTCAAAAGAAATTAAAAGATGTACAACAAGAACTATCAAATGCTGAAGTTAGTGGCGAATCTTTTGGTGGTGCAGTAAAAGTTGTATGTGACGGTCAAGGTAAGTTTAAATCTATTAAACTATCAGCTGAGTTAATTAATCCAGAAAATCCAGAAGCTGTTGATGAAGATACTATCGAAACATTAGAAGATGCTATTATCACAGCAATTACTCAAACATCACAAAAAGCTACCTCTGAAATGGAAGAAAAAATTAAGTCTGTAACAGGTGGTATCAGTATTCCAGGTTTATGTTAGTATGATTTATCCAAAGCCAATAGCAACACTTATCGAACATTTTCAAAAGTTTCCGTCTGTTGGTCCTAAATCTGCACAAAGAATGGCTTTTCAAGTGTTGAAAATGCCTTTAGAAGAGGTTAAGAAATTTGCAGATGCGATAGTTGATGCTAAGACTCAGACATGCTCGTGTGAAATATGTTTTAATTTATCAAATACTAGTCCTTGTGAGATTTGTCAATCTACAAAGCGTGATAGGACTACTATTTGTGTTGTTGCAGAAACAAAAGATTTGGTTGCAATAGAAAAAACTAATGAATATCATGGTTTATACCATGTATTGCAAGGTCTTATCTCTCCAATGGAAGGTATTGGTGCTGAGGATATTAGAATAAAAGAATTGTTGAATAGATTAACGGATGATGGAGTTAAAGAAATTATTTTAGCATTGAGTCCGTCAGTTGAGGGTGAAGCTACAAGTCTTTATTTAACAAAGTTGATAAAACCATTTAATTTAAAAATCTCAAGAATTGCTTTTGGTTTGCCAGTTGGTGCTGATATTGAATATGCCGACGAGGTTACTATTGCAAAGGCAATTGAGGGAAGAGTTGAGTTATAATTTAGCCAACAGGTGAGTTTAATTATTATTTATACAGATTAAAATTTATTATGACTGATAATATTATAGAAATAAATGATTTAAGAGTTGAATATACTTCTGCAAAAATTAATGGCAGCAAAAAAATAAAAGCAGTTAACGGTGTTTCATTAAAGTTACGAGAGGGTGAAGTGTTTGCTATTGCAGGTGAGTCTGGTTGTGGCAAATCCACTCTTGCAAAGGCAATAATGCATCTTGTACCTATACAATCAGGTGAAATTGTTTTTATGGGTAATAATATTTCTGGTTATGATAAACATCAACTTAAAGAGTATCGAAAAAATGTTCAAATGGTGTTTCAAAATCCATATTCTAGTTTAAATCCTAAAATGACAATTAAGCAAATTTTGTTAGAACCATTAGATATAAACACTAAATTGTCTAAGGATGAAAAGTTGGCTCGTGTAATAGAAATTATAAACAAAGTTGGTTTAAACGAAAGTCAATTAGAGTTGTATCCACATGAGTTTTCAGGTGGTCAACGTCAAAGGATTGCAATAGCAAGAGCATTGATTCTTAAACCTAAAGTTATTATTGCAGACGAACCGGTTAGTGCATTAGATGCAAGTATTCAAGCACAAATTTTGAATATGTTGAATGATTTGAAAGAAGAGTTTAATTTAACATTGTTATTTATATCCCATGATTTGAGTGTAATTAAATTTTTGTCAGACAAAGTTGCGATTATGTACTTAGGCGAAATTGTTGAAACTGGTACAAAAGATGAAATCTTTAATAATCCTATGCACCCTTATACAAAAGCATTATTGCACGCAGTGCCAAAGTTTGGTAAAAAAACAGAAAATCTTTTATCTGGTGATATTCCAACTGAACTACCAAAAGGTTGTAAATTTTATTCTAGGTGTGAAATCGCTAGTGAAGAATGTGATAAAAATAAAATAGAATTATTAGAAATATCTCCTACTCATAAAGTGCGTTGTTGTAAATTGTAAAAATTACACTTGGTTACATTTTGTAAATAATTTTTCTGGAAGGTAGCAAAAAGTAGTATTTACATGTGTTAGAGTATTGTATCAACATGTGTGTGAAATATTATTTTTATTTAAGGAAGTGCAATGAAAGTTAATTTATTTACTCAAAAACCAACTACATTTAAGGGTGTGCGTGAAGATAGAAATACAACAGCCCAACTAAAACAAAACAATGATTATTCTTTAACAGAACCAAACCAACGTCGTATCAACAAGGCTATTGAAAACCTTGCGAAACAACGTGGTGAAGAAAATATCAAATTCTTGTTAGATGTTGGTGAAAATATCAAATATCAAACTAATATTGATAATGGAAAAGCAACAAAAAATGAGTGGAAAAATAAATTAAAGAATGCTACTGAAGAATCACTTGCACATTCAAATCCTATTCTTAGAGAAAAATATGAACCTGAAATAAAAAGAGTATTTGACGATAAAAAAGCATTAAATATGGATGAAAAGGCAATCCTTGCTCATAAAAAATCTATCATGAAACATGTTGATATGAGTCAATTAGATGATAATCCAAACGAAAATATCAAAAATCTTGAAAAGAATATGGATTATTTTATTACATCTACAGAAACTCCAACAAAACAAAAAAGATATGTAATGCAAAAATTAGACTTTTTTATGAGTCCTAATTATAAAATTAATCCACAATTAGAGGATAAGAAAACAAAAGTTTTGGCTGAAATGATGAACGACTTAGTAATTAATACACCTGAGTCAAAAATTCCTAATATGAAAGCCGTAAACCAAAAGTCACACGGTATGTGTGCTGCTATTTCTATTGCTAGAAAAGCAGTTGCTTATGAAGATAAACCTGATTATGTAGATTCAATATTATCTGAATTAGATAACAAAGATACTATGAAGGTTTATGATAGACAAAACTTAGGTTCAGGTGAAAAAGTTCCAGTAAGAAAAACTTTTGTTGATTTTGATTATGCTCAACAAAAAGGTTACAGAATTATTGATGCATCAACATTGCAATGGATGAATGTTGCTGGCATGTATGGTGCAACTAACGAAAATTTACATGAATTCAATGCGTTTGATAAAAATAATTTTGATGCTTTCCATGATGCTTTCTTTACAAAGAATATGGATGATACCGATTTAAAACGTAAACAATGTTATTATCAAGCATTATCAAAAGCAAAAGATGATATTGGCTCAGTAAAATCATCAAAAATTAAATCTGATTTAAGTATTGCTTCTGACAATGCTAATTATGATAAGAATTTGAAATTGGTTCAACAATATAATGATTCGTTGAAAAAGGATATTAAATCTATTTTGCCATCAGCAAAGAAAGATGAAATTCACTCTGTAATATCTGATTTACATAAACTTTCTCAACCTGTATCAGAAGATATTGAAAAACTTGATGAAAATTTAAAAGACTATGCTTTTATTCCTAATGAAGAAGCATCACAGAAAAATAAAAAAATAAGAAATTATTTTATGGATAATTTCGCAAATGGTGTTGATGAAAAAGCTTTGAAAGAACATTCTGAGGACTTAATTGATTCTATTGATACAATTGATACATTAGAAAAGAGTTTGCATTCTTCAACTCCTCGCTCAAAACAAGTTGCTAATGCTCGTAAATTGTACGAAGCAGAAGCAATTTATAGAGCAAGTACAATTTTAGGTCTTTTTGAAGAAGATAATTTAACAGACAATTTAATTAAACATAAAATTCCTGATAGAGAAACTCGTATATCTCAAGGTTATGCAACTGTAATTGATAGAATACAGAAGAAAGATGATAAAAAATTGATGGCTCATTTTGCAACAAGATTTGAGGTTGACCCTGATGATAAAAAAGCAATTCTTGAAAATTTGAATGCTATCAAAGAAAATGTAGATGCTTTATCAACAAGAGGTTTTGATAGTTTGTATGCACAAATGGGTTATGGTAGCCGTCGTGCAATATTATTAAATGAAATGCACGCTAGTGCTGAACAAATTAAATCTGGTGATAAAAATGAATTACGTCATGCTGCAGTTAGTATGGATGTAAAACAAGATAAAAATACAGTTTTAAAAGAATATGATAAACTTGAAAAGAATTTAAAAGAAAATCCAAAAGATGAAAAAGTTTATATTGAAACATTTAACAAATTAGGATTTAAAGATCAAGGCAATGCATTTGCAGATGTGTTTAATTCTTTTGTTAAAGAAATGACAGATAAAGATAGTCCAAATTCTCAAGTATATAAGGCTGCATTCAAAGAAGCTTCTGGCTTAGCACCTGATGCACCTGATGACGTTGTTTTTGAAGCTGTAAACAAAATTGGTAGCCAATTCTCTTTACTTGCATCAAATATGGATGCTGCTGCTAATTTGTTAGAAGTTAGAAATGATGATGGAACAACTTATTTTACAGTTTCTGGTAAAGATATTATTTTACAAAAATTAGAAAAAGATGGAACTTTGATACCAGAAAAAGATATGGCTAAGTTGCAAGACAGATTTACTAGAATTGATAAAATCCGTTCACAAGATGAATTTTCAAGCAGACAAGGTAAAATTGCGGATCCATCATTGTATAGGTTCTCTGCAGAAGAAAAAGCTGCAATAAAGAAAATTGATAAAAAAGTTAATGCAATGTATTCAGATGTTGTTAGAAACTTGAATTATCAATATAAAGATATTAAGAAACCTCTTGAAGATTTAGCAAGGGAAGTTGGTACTAATGAGGGTACTTATTGGGTATCATCAGAAGGTCATAGTGGTTTGTATAGTGCTCAACAAGTTAAAATCTTTGAACAGTTGACTGATAAACCATATTATGAAATAAGTGATTTAAACCGTGCTGTTGATATTATCACAGGTGGCGTTCATTCAGGTGTATCATCATCAAGTGTATTTCACGATAGAATGGGTGGTCACGCTCAGTATGTTGCAGATATTAGAGAAAATGAAAAGAATGGTAAAAATATTCTGTTCCACGATAATACTTGGGGTGCTTCAGAACATGAAAATACATGGATTGACTCTGAAGGTTTGATGAGAACAGATTATAGTGATAGACGTGGTGGTGAATTAGGTTACATTACTGATGAAAATTGGAGAAATGGTAACTATGTAGAAAACCTTACTCATAAGAAAGGTCATATTTCACCAGATGATACTAATAGTAAAATTTATAAGAAAATAAATGGCTCAGGTAGTGAATTTGATTTTCCATTGATGAGTGGAATTATTGTTCAAGGTAAAAATCCTGACTTGAAAGATATTGCAGGTTCTATTAAAGATGCTATTTATATACCTGATTCTGTTCATGTTGGTAGTTTAGAAAAACAAGCTAACAAGATGACAAAACAACAGATCCAAAAAGCAATATTTAGAAATGAAAATGCTGCTCAAGGTTACAAAACTAAATTAGATAAGGTTATGAAACGTATTGAAACAAATACATTCCATAAAGGTATTGATTCATTAGAAGATTATAATAAATTATCAGATAATGATTTAGTAAAAGTTACATTTGAAAAAGCTGCTATTAGAGATTCTTATCCAGATGCAAGTATGTATAAAGAATTGGCTGGCGTTAACACAATGAAAGAAGTTAAGAACGTCAAGAAAAAACAAGTAGCAAAGGCAAAAGAAAACTTTAATTATGCATTCGGTAAAAACGAAGATATCTTGTTGTATATGGCATACGAACACGGTAAAGATATGGGCGTTGTATTATCAACTGCTTTGAAAGATAACAATATTAAAGTACCTGATGATAAATTGCCTGATATTTTAAAGAATGTAGCAATATATGAAAAGGATGAAAAGAAACAGTTTAACGGTAGTATGAAAGATACAATTGATTTTTCTGTAAATAAGGCTGTTAAACAGTTCTCTGAAATTGTTCCTCAAGATAATGAAAATGCTATTAATGCAAAAGAAGAATTTGAAGAAGGTTTAAGAAATTTATTTAATCAAAATCTTTACTTTAATAAGGAAGGTTTAAAATCAGATTCTGATAGTGCAAAAGGTATAAGAAATTGGATTGATGAGAAATTTAATCCAACAACAGATGATGATTTTGTTAAAATTTATAGAAATCTTCAAGATATGAAGAAAGAAGACTTTGATAAATTAACAAATGATGTTACTAACAAGCAACTTGGTATGAGAGATATTACTGGTTATGATATGTTAGTAAAAGTTAAGGCTGCGAATGATGAAGCAGATTCTACATTAAGAAACACATTGTTCTATGATGAATACGTAAAAGATGTAGATATGAGTAAAACTCAAACTACATATAAATATGGTAAGACTGAACGTAAGTCCCGTGGTGCAATCTATCGTGGTGCTCGTACATTTGATGATTTGTATAGAACAATGAATTATTCATTATCTACACTAGATTATGAAAAAATGTTCAACAAATACAAAGATGTAAACTTTAGAAAATATAGAGCATTCCCAGCATATCCAAAAATGAATTTAGATAATGCTCCAAGTGTTGAAGAAAAGATTAGTTCAACTATTGATGTTGTAAATCAAACTATGGCAACAGTTAATGCTATGAGAAATACTGCTTATAGTATGAAGTTAACTCATAAACTTGATGATTATAGAAATTCTATTCCTGCTGGTAGAAAATTAACACCAGCTGAAAGAAAAACTATAAATACGATGGCAGGTGAATTTATTACAAACAACTTTAATGATCCAGATGTTCCAAATTCATTGCAAGCTGCTTATGAAATTGTTTCATTAGATAAAAATGCTGATATTTCAGCATATAACAAACCTATTGATACTATGCTTAAGGAAATGAAGTCTATTGAAAATATAAATAGCCAAGAACGTTTGAATAGTATATCAAAAGAAAACTTAGAAGCTCTTAAAAATTATTTCAACGTGTTATTAGAAACTAATATTCCTCCAAAATTCCATAAGATAATGAAGGAAGATATCAATAATATGATGAATGCTCAATTGAAGAGCAGAGAAAGTTATAGTGCTGATAAGAGAAATAAAAATGTCTTGAAATTGGAAGATAGAATTGAAAATTCTTCTAAACCAAATAATGACAAAAAGGCTCAGACTGACAGTTTGACAAGAATTTATTCTGCAATTAAAAAAGCAGAACCTTTAAAAGAAAAAGTAAAACCTGAGATGACTAAGTTGTATGAAATTAAAAAAGAATACGGCGAAGATTCTCTTGAATATATGGAACAACAAAAAGTTGTTGATACTAAAAAACAAGAGTTACAGGCTCAATTAGATAAGGTTGATAAGGCAACTGATAAGTTTGTTGAAAAATATATTACAGATGACAAAAAGCAATCTGTTAAAGGTGCGTTTAATGAATATATTAATAAATCTGTTGTTGGTGGAAAAAAACAAGTAGTTAGTGAAGAAACGGCAGATGAAACATTCGAAAAATTTGGTGAAGATTTTGCTAAATATCATTATTCAAAACATCCAACTGAAATTTTGAAGAATTTCTTGTTAGCATCTGCTAGTGACTCATCTGATGACAAGCTTAAAAATTGTTGCAAACGTCACTTAGAAAATGAATTAGAATTAGCAAAATTTATTGATATTCAAGATTCATTGATGAGTGCAGTAAATTCCGGTAACGCAGCAGAAGTTAAAAACTATTTTGATGAATTCTATGTTGATCCGTATAACAATGGTGATGCAGTAAGTATGAATTCTGATGAATCAATCGATTATATGGTTAGAAACTTGATAATGGAAAATAATACTGACACAGCGAAGATGTTTGTTGAAAAACTTGGTCTTGGTGACAGAATTATGGACTTGGAACAAAAATTGTTGGTAGATTTGAAACCAAAAGAAAAAATAGATACTATTGCTAATATATTGAGAAATACTGGAGAATTCTCTACTGCTTCAAATAGAGTAGTAGGTGAATTGGGCAAGAAACTTGATAATTCTGATGATTACGTAAGAGATATTGAAATGGCAAAACAAGAACTTATTAATCAAACAAAAGATTTGAAAAATAAGAAACCTGTTAAAGCAATATTACATGCATTAGATGAAACTAAAGATGTAATAGATAATAATCCAGATATTCCAAAATCTTCATTATTAAATCAATATTATTGTGATGCTATGTTGGATATTCAAAAGAAAACGAATGAAGATATTAAAGAATCTCAAGAATATTTGAATATTATCAATACAATGTATCAATTCTTAGGACAAGTTCATCTTCCTGAATATTCTAAAGGATATAAAATTCAACAAGATATAATAAAGGATTATAAGGATTTGACAATATACAATAATAAAGTAATTGGTGAAGTATCTGATAGTAATGGTGATATTGTAATTACTAAAAAAGAAGTTTAGGATATTCAAAATACTTCATTAACACGATAAAAAATATTGAATTTGTTGCTAGTATTGTAGAATGCATGCAACTGAGGAAGATATTGAATTAAAGAAAGTAGGAATGGAACTAATGTTCTTGACTCCTGAAAAATACAGTCATTCTGACGGTATTACAGCAGTTGAGTTGTCTAAGTTAGTTGAATTGCCTATTGATATTGTCAAGAAAAAGTTGGCAATATTAAAAGATAAGAGCATCGTTCGTGTTAAAGGTAATAATCCTAAATACTGGTTATTTGATGAATATAATTTTCAACGTATGGACGAAGACGATGAAGTATATTTATTACTTTGTAGTTTCGATGACGTTGATTTCGATAGATATTTTAGCTATTAAGATTTAATAGTGTTAATTATGAACGTCTTAATAAATCAGAAAGTTTTACATCTTTGTTAGTTATAGAATTTGAGTTGATAGAAAAATCAACTGTATTTTCTTTGAATTGTGATAAACCAACTCTACGATTGTCATTGTTGTTAATCATTAATATACCTTGGATAAATGTCATAAATTTTTTCATAATTACTCTCCTATATACATTATACATTTTATTGTTTAATCATTATCATTCATTAATACTATTTTTCTATAAATTTTCATTAGCTATTATGTTATAATTACCATATTAGCAATGGAGAGAATAATTTGAATTCAAAATATGAAAAAACTTTAGATGAAAATTTTGATAAGGCTTTGGAATTGTGTTCGAATTCTTATTCTTATGATGATTTGATTGAGTTTTTAAGAAATGGCAATATCCCTGAAAAGCAGTTTGCTGCTTTGGAAATTTCTGAACTAAAAAAACAAGACGATGCAGGAATATTTTTGTCTAATTTGATTAATTGTGATGGCAAAATTAGAGAGGCTGTTGCTCAAAAATTTTCTGAATTTATTCAGGAGTCTAAATATCAGGAGTATTTTTCAAAATTTCCATTGATATTGGCTAAATCTACTATTGATATAAATGCGAATATTTCAAGAATGGTTATTGATGGATTGGTTTATTTGAAAGATTTTTCAGAGTTTGGTCAATCTTATGTAGGTCAATTGCTTGAATATATAAATGAGGCATTTGAGGGATTAGACAAGATTATTTATAAAGATAAAAAATATACTATTAGTAAACAGATGTTTAAGTTGTATTGGTGCTTAGAGGGACTTAATTGTTATTGTCAGTATGTTCCGAAAGATGTTTTGAAGAATATATTAGAAAAATCAATTGTATTGTCAGAATATACGGTTAGAGAAAAAGCAGCACAGTTGATAATAAAATATTCAAATGATGATGATTTTGTTGAATTGGCAAAAAAAATTCAAGAAGATGAAAATTATTATGTAAGAAAATATGCTAAAACATAGATATTATTTGAGTTTTAGTATGAATATTGGTAATAATAAAGAAGGATTCATTTTAATATTTTTTATAAATAATTTAACAATTTATATCTATTGTCAGACAGAGCATGAC
>JBNMJS010000058.1:0-11818 GCA_050873965.1 Cyanobacteriota bacterium
CTTGCTGAGCCTTTTGCTGTGCAGCCTTTTGAGCAGCGATTTGTTTAGCCTTAGCCTCTTGTTGAGCCTTTTGTTGAGCAGCCTTTTGAGCAGCAATTTGTTTAGCCTTAGCCTCTTGCTGAGCCTTTTGCTGTGCAGCCTTTTGAGCAGCGATTTGTTTAGCCTTAGCCTCTTGTTGAGCCTTTTGTTGAGCAGCCTTTTGAGCAGCAATTTGTTTAGCCTTAGCCTCTTGTTGTGCCTTTTGCTGAGCAGCCTTTTGAGCAGCAATTTGTTTAGCCTTAGCCTCTTGTCGTGCCTTTTGCTGTGCAGTTTGTGTTGCTGTTTGCGTATGTTTTGCGGCAGAACTTAATTGTTGAGTGTGTGGAACAACTGTTATTGCTTTTTCAGAAGTGATAATGATTTTTGTATAACCTTTACCACCAGATACTGCTTGAGTGTTTACTGAAACATTGCTAACTGTACCTGATACGTTAGAAACTGATGGGGCTGATTTTAGCGAACTTTTTGTTTCAGGCATTAAGATTACATATTTGTTATTAGCTTTTTTGTTCACAACAACAGGTTCAGTATAAGGTCTATCGGTGTAAATCGTAACCTTTACTGCATTACTAGATTCTTTGTTTACTTTGACATCTACGACATTATTTTTGTAAGCATCTCCTGCAAAAACCAAGTTTGTCGTAAGTAATGATGCCATTAGCAAAACTGATAATTTATTTTTCCTGTTCGCATCTCTCATCGTTATTTTATTCTATCACATTTATTAATTGTGTACAATTGTAAACTTTTTTTTTACTTCTGAAATCATACATTTATTGGAGACTTTATATAAATGTACGAGATAAAAATAAGAGAGCATAAAAATAGATTGCTGAGAAATAATTAATAAATAACAAATGCTCGTATAAAGTTAACACTAAATGAAAGCGAAAGGAGCGACATTTGAGAAGATACGATTTTATTAGTGGTAACAGAGCAAAAATCGAGAATGCATTTTATGATTCCTGTTAAAGTCAGGAGTTTCGGCTACATTACTTCGCGGGAGATGAAAATTTAAGACTATATAAGAGAAAAGATAAGATTTAGAGAACAATTAAATAAGAAGAAAAAATAAGATAAAAATCTTAAGGAGCTTTATATTATGAACGTATTATCAAGATATTCGTTTATAGCAAATTATCAAGTAGAAAAAATGACAAGACAAGATGCAGATTCAGCAGGCATTGGTAGTGTTGATTTTGATAAATGTGATACAGACGGCGATGGTAACATCACAATTGAAGAAATCTTAGCAAATGATGATGTTTGTCAAAAGATAATACAAGCAATTAACAAAAAACAAGCAGATGCAGCAAGTGCATTGCAAACACAACAAGCACCAGCAGAGCCTCAACAAGAAGAAAATGCACAATCTCAATTAGCATTACAAGCATAATTGATAAAGAAAGTTTAGTAATAAAACGTTAATTCTAAAATAAGAGTTAACGTTTTTTTGATTAATTGATTGTTTTTATTTTATGTAAAATTTAGAATTGTTTTGTTGTTGTGTATTATAAATGTTAAGAATTATTGTTAAAACAATGTCGTAAATCATGATAAATGCTTGATTTTATGTATTTATCATATTATTATTATTTCTGTAGAGTGCTTACGCCAATATGTACTCATACAACAAAATAAGACAATAAGGAAAAGATTATGTCAATTAATTTAAAAAACAAACAAGAAATCATTTCAAAATTCGGAAAAGATAGCAAAGATACAGGCTCAACAGCAGTTCAAGTTGCTATGTTGACTCAAAAAATTTCTGAACTTACTGAACATTTAAAAAACAACAAGAATGACTATGCAACAAAACGTGGTCTATTGATGATGGTTGGTAAGAGAAAAGGTTTGTTGTCTTACTTAAAATCAAAAGATTTGGACGGATACAGAAACTTAATCAAAGAATTAGGAATCCGTGGTTAATCAAATTTTTAACAAAAACTAAAAAACAGGTGGTTGAGACTCAATCACCTGTTTTTAATTGTTTATAATTATAATTTATGCTTGTTTAATGTCTTGCTCATTTCTATCAGTATTATTGTTATTTAGTTTTTCACGTTTTGCTTGAGAACGTTTTTTAAGTGTATTATCTAATCTTTCACATAAATCGTTAGCGATGATACTACTGATTGAACCAAGTGCTAATGATTTACCACCAGAGATAAGTTTTACTGTACCAAGTGTTGAAACTCCCATACCTACCAGTAATGGAATACCATATTTTAGAGCAACTGAACGTTTCTTTTCTTTTGAATCAGCAATAGATAATGCGACACCAGTTGTTGCTATTGGTACTCCCATTCCAAATGCAACGTCAGTTAGTGCTGAACCAGTTGCTAAATCTCGAACTTTATCTAAATATTCGCAACCTTCATTATGAACGGCTCTATTTAATGAGTTAGATGCTTTATTTGCAATTTTTTTAATTTTTGCATATTCTTCAGGTGGAAGAATATCTCTGTATATTGTTAAAATTTCTTCGATATTTCCTTTTTTATCAGTATTTATAATTTTTCCATATTGTCTAATTAATGATAATATTTTTTTTGAGTCATTTGGTTTGTATGTATTAGAATCTATTATTGTATGAGCAGATTTAAGTATTGAATTTATATCAGATACGATTTTTTTTCGCATAACAACTTCGTTTGCACCTGAAAGACTACTATATTGTTTCGCTAGGTCTTTAAGTGATTTTAGTACTTCTCTTGATGCTGTATCTTCTGGATTGATTGCTGATTCAAGATTTTTTAAGACTTCTGAAATTTGTTTGAAATTGTCGTTAGGGTTATTAGTTATTGTTTTTCTTCTATTCTCAAGAAAGTTAATAATTTGTTTTTTATCGTTGGCAACGATTTCCTCTGGTACGAAAGTTGTCCAAGCATTGACATCTTTTACGAAACCTTTCATGTTTCCATAAATTTTCTTGAATACTCTACCACCAAGTCCATTGAATTTTTCAATTAGTGATTTGTTTCTGTTATCAAGATGATGTTCTGCAAAAGAATCGTTGAATGTTTGGTGAATATTACGTGTACGTTCTTCTAACAATTCTAGTGTTGATTTTGATACAGGTTTTGTTGTTGTTATTTCACCAGATGCAATACGTCCATTTATATTTCTGAACATTTGTGTCATATCAAATATATTATGTGCAGCTTTTTTGTATGATGATTTAACAGTTGAATAAGACATTCCTCTGAAAAAGTTTGTTATATTATTACATGGCTTTTCGAGCCCACATTTATTTCTAATAAGTTTTTCAAATAGAACATCTTTCAAAGGTGAAATGTTGAATAATGCACCTCTAGCCATCATTGCACCTTGACGAACATTTTGAATAAATTTAAGTTTTAGTGCATCAGGAATTGATATTTTAGATGAATCTTTTATTTTGTCGGCCTTTTTTGTAAGATTGTCAACAAATTTGCCGATAGAATCTGTAATAGTTTTCGGAATATGACCTTTTGTTATAGCAAACGTAAGTCCACCCAATACAAGTACAGAACCACCAACTGCTATTGCAGCATGCATTCTTTGCTTGTCGTTTTTGTTTTCAATCGTTACTGTATCAACAACTGTTTTGTCAATGTTTGTAATTGCATTCTTGCCTAATTTTGCTTGACCTAATAGTTGATTATTAGGTTGTTGGATTGGTTTTGTTTCGTTTTGTTGTTGTGTTTGCTCTCTTTTGATATAGGATTTGTCAACACCATAATTAGCATAGTTGTTGCTATGCTTCATATTATCAAATGGCGATGCATTTGTATTGACAAAACCTTCCATATTCTAATTAAAGTCTATAAATATAGAAAATTGCCATGTCTCAGACTATTTTTTACAAAACTATATTATTTTGAAACATTTGAATGTTGGTTTATTTTAATGCCATCTATTGGCATCTTGTTGTAAAAATTATAAAGTGATTTTAGATATATATGATGATTGTTTGGTGCATAAAATTCCCAGTCTTCAAAATGTACTTTTTTTAATGGGAATATATCAGAGTTTCTGACAATACCTTTTTTTCTAATATTTAAAAATCCATTATTGTCTATGCCTGTTTGCAATACATCACTTTCTTTTATAATATCATCATTTTTGTTTAGTTCTCTGTCGTAAATTTCAAAAAATTCTTTATAAGTTTTTTTTGTTTTTAATTCTTTTTTGATTTTTTCACTATAGTTTTGTATTGTAATAACATTGTGGTAATCGTTATAATAATCCCAAGCAAAAAAGTCTAAGATAATAAAATTATCAACAGTTCCTTTTACAATTTTCAGTGCTGTATGCATTCTGACGGTTAATATTTCGTTTGGATATTTTATCAATTCTTTTTTTATATTATCTGTAAAAGAATATCTACTCCATTCATCAGTATTTATTTTTCTATATTTGTTATTAAAATATTTAATAAGTTTTTCGTAGTCCTTTCTTAGCATAGCAAAGTCCATATCATCATCCCAAGGAATAAATCCATTATGTCTTATTGCTCCTAAGAGAGTTCCACCATCTAGCCATAGTTCAATATCAGTATTTGTTTTTATATCATTTAGAATTTCTTTTGCTAAATTAAGTGTTTTTATTTGCGTTTTCCTAAGATTGTCGTTTATTGGTTTTATATCTTTTGGATTAATTTTATTTAAAATTGATGATACAATTTTATAATCTTTTTTGTATTGTTTTGCAGATATGCGTTTATGTTTTGCAAGAGATGTATATTTTTGTATTAAGTTTTCTACATTTTCTTTTGTGTATGGTTGTATATATTTTAAAATTCCTGCAAAATCTTTGTAATGTTGATTGATAACATATTGCATAGAAAACCCAAATATTCTTGTAGTTCTGATTGCTCCATCTTCTTTCTTTTCATAAAAGAATCTTTTATATAATCAAAATCGAAATTTAAATCCATCATTTATATATTATCCTTTTTGACCATAATAAGCATTTTTACCGTGTTTTCTATTGTAATGTTTATCTAATGTATATTGTTCTAGCTTATTATCACTATGATTTATAAGATTTGTTTTAAAATTCATTTTTGCAATTTCTTCTAGTACAATTGCATTATGCACAGATTCACTTGCTGATTTTCCCCAAGAAAATACTCCGTGATGTTTTACTAATACGGCTGGTATAGCATTATAATCAAGATTTTTAAATGTTTCTGCAATAACTAACCCTGTATTCTTTTCATATTCTGTTTCAGTTTCTTCTTTTGTTAATTCTCTTGTGCAAGGGACATCTCCATAAAAGTAATCTGCGTGTGTTGTTCCAAGTGCTTCTATTGGTTTTCCACTTTGTGCAAAAGATGTTGCATAGTTTGAATGAGTATGACAAACACCTTTTATTTCTGGAAATGCTTTGTATAGTTCAATATGTGTAGGTGTATCTGAAGATGGATTTAATTCCCCATCGACAATATTACCATTTATATCTAAAACAACCATATCGCTGGCTTTCATTGTTTCATATTTTACACCAGATGGTTTTATAATGATGTAATCTTCATAGCGTTCTGAAACATTACCCCAAGTAAAAATTACCAGTTTGCTATTGTATAAGTCAATATTTGCATCATATACTCGTTTTTTTATATCATCTAACATAACTTTAGTATTCTTTCTTTTGTATATAAGTATTTTTTAATCCTGTTTTTATGTCATAAAAAGGTTTCCAACCAATATTTTGTAATTTTGTTGAATCTAAAATTGAATCGGCAGGTTTTGAATAACCTTTTTTTTCTATATCATCAGGTAGTTCAAATATAAGTTTTACATTTGCAATGTCAGCCAAGGTTTGAGCATATTCTTTTATAGAAACTATAGAGTTAGGGTTTGCAATATTATAAAACTCTCCATTTTTGCCACTTAATAAAATAACTAATAATGCACTTACGCAATCAGCAACATAACAATATGTTCTTTCTTGTAGTCCTTCACTTTTCATTACAATATTTTGTTTATCTATAGCATTGCGTAAAAATTGAGCATCTGCTCTTGAATTTGTATCTGTAATTGTTGCACCATACACGTAGCATAATCTTGCAATATTTACATGAACATCATATTGAGAACTGTATGCAATACATAAAGTTTCGGCTGCTCGTTTTGATTCTGGATAACACGAACGAGCCAATTTTGTATCAACAATGCCTAAGTCTGATTCTTTAAATGGTTTTTTATCTATATTGTTTCCATAAATTTCACCAGTTGATAAGTATAATAGTTTTGCATTATATTTTTTCGCTAGTTCTAATAGATTCATTGTGCCGAGTAGATTAGTTTTCATTGTATCTACTGGGTATTTAGAAAAAGCTAATGGATGAGCATTGCCAGCTGTATGTATTATATAATCAATTTTTGAATCAAATTTTAAATCTTCATTTAAATCCTGCTCTACTAAAACTAAGTTTTGGGTTTCTTTAAAACGTTGTTCTAATTTTGTTTTAGAGCGTGACATAGCATAAATTGTTATGTTTGTATTATTTGCTTGATTTAATAAATATACTAAATAATCTATCAAGTATGAACCAATTAGTCCATTTGCACCTGTTACAAGTATTGATTTATTTTGTAAATCTGATGTATTTAAAATTTTAGAAATATTTTCAAATTCTGTTTTTTGAATATTATTTGTCATTCATACTTCCTCTTAAAAGTGCTTTGAAAATATCAACATCTTCAGGAGTTGTTAATTTAACATTTCTTTCTGATCCTGTAGAGAAATATACTTTTTCACCAATTTCAATCATTAAGGTACAACTTGCAACAGATGATGTTATACCCATTTCAAGTGCTTTTTTGTGAGCATTTAAAATATCACCCAATTTGAAACCTTGTGGAGTTTGAGTACGTTTTAGGTTATCTCTTGGATATGATGAATTTGATGATTCTTTATCTTGTGTTTCAAGCATTGCTTCTTGGCAAGGAATACAAGTTATAGCGTTTCCTTTTTGTTTAGTTACAGCAATACAATCTGAAATAACATCTCTTGATACCATTGGTCTAATTGCATCGTGAATTAATACAATAGAGTCCTTGTCATAGTGCTTTTCTAATTCTACAATCCCATTTTTAATAGATTCTTGACCAACTGAGCCTGCTGGCATGATATGTTTTAATTTTGTTATGCCATATTGCTTTGCATAACTTCTAAGAATATTATCCCAGCCATCTAAGCAAACAACACCTATAACATCAATTGATGGGTGCTTTTCAAATGCTTCAAGAGTATAAATAATAACAGGTTTGTCTAGTACCGTCATAAATTGTTTTGGTACGGCTTGTTGCATTCTTGCACCAACTCCACCGGCAATTATTAATCCAATATTAGTCATTATTTATTCCTCCTCTATTGCTTGTTTTGCTAATGTTTTTATAATATTTGTTTCTTCTTCTGATAATTGTAATAACATAGAATGTCCCATAGTTATTTTAGGTGGGTATTCCATATAATTTTTGTATAATCTTTTTAAAAAATATTCTTCTTTGTTCATACAAGGAAATTGGTGTCCTTCAAAAACAATTGTTTTTAGAGGATTCAAATCTTCATATTTCCAGAACCAATTATCAAAAGGATGGTTAAAATCTATTCCCCATACATAACCAACAGTTTCTTTTGCGTTTTTATCTGTTGCGATGTTATTCATTTTAGTTTCTAATACGGTTTTAAGTTCTTCATTGCTATATTTATTTGCAATTTTTTCAAATTCTTTCAAATCTGTTCTAATTTTTTTAGAAAGATTAAGTTCTTCTTCGTTTGAGATTGTTTTGTTGTAGTTATCCCAAGGGAATATATCAACAGAAAGATGTGGACATTTTTTATGTAATATGCGTAAAAACATCATATTAGGACTTTTTTGACTTCTAAAATATCCAGCATATATATCAGGATTACGAGAGGATTTTTGAAAAGCATCAATTATTTGTTCATAATCTTCTCTCAACATTGCTGTATCAATATCGTCATCCCAAGGAACGAATCCTTTGTGACGAACTGCTCCTAATAATGTCCCACCATCAAGCCAATATTTTAGTCCATTTTGTTTGCAGACATAATCCAATTCTTTTAACAAAGCCAAATTTGCTAATTGAATATCTCTCAATTGACCTGTTGCAGGTGGCAATGTTGTTATATCAATATTATTCTTTTTGTAGTAATAATATGGGCTTTCTTTTTTCTTTTTCGCATATTCACTTTTAGGGAATTTTATTTTCAATCCTAATAAACGCATTATTTTATGCGTTTCTCCATAGTCTTTTATTGAAAATATATTTTCTACAAAACTCAAACTTTATGTCCTCTTATTTTTCTTCGTCATTGTGAGAAAATCTTTGATTTTCGTGGCAATCTATTTTTGCTGGATTACTTCGTCGCTCATTTCATTCGCTCCTCGTAATGACGTTAAACTATTGTCATTCTGAGCGAAGCGAAGAATCTATCTTTGTTAGATTTTGTCTAACATACTCCCCATATATAATTATTAAATGTTTTTATTGAAATATTCAATAACTATACATATACGTATAGTTTACAATAAAGAAATGTATTGTACAAATATGTTAAATATCTATACAATTAAACATTTGCGTTTAGTTATTTATATGAATCAATAACTTTTTCGAAATTTGAAAAGTATTCTGTTTTAAGTGTTTCTAACTCATCATCAATAGGGGTTTTTAATAATGATTTTGTCATAAAGTAGTAATCCCAAAACCATTTTTCAAGCGTATCTTTGTTATTAACAAACAAATTCTTATCTATAGAAATGTTATTTAAAATCGCATTCCAGTTTCTGAAATGGTCTAATATAGCATTTTTTGTTTTGTATGTTGTTGACATAATGGAGTTTTCGTGAATTCTATAGTGGTAAAATCTTCTCATATCCATATAAATTTTATCAATCATTAAAAAATAGGATTTAGAAAAACTTATATCTTCATAGCATAAATTTTTCGGAAATCTTAGTTTATATTTTTGAATAACGTCGTTTCTGAACATTTTATTCCATAAATAAACATTCAATGTATCTCTAACTTCACCAGTCAATGTTAATAGTCCACTAAATTTTAGTAATGCATATTTTTCTGCACGTTTAAATAGTCTTGATGAAGTATCGCCAACAACTTCGGTATTAAAACATATTAGCCCTGCTTGTGTTTCGTCAAGTTTCTTTACGAATTCTTCTATTAAAGTTGGTTCAATATAATCATCACTATCTAAGAAATAAATATATTCGCCTTGAGCAATATCTAGTGCTTTGTTTCTTGCTTCACTTTGACCTAAATTTTTTTGAGTTAGTAATGTGATACGTTTTTCTTTGATATTGTATCTATTTAAAATATTAAAAGATTTATCGGTTGAACCATCATCAACACAAATAATTTCTATATCTTGAAAAGTTTGACTTAAAACACTATCCAAACATTCTGAAATATACTTTTCTGAATTATAAACTGGAATTATTACTGAAACTTTTGGCATAATTTCTATTTCTGAGCAGATGCTCCTGATACGATTTCAATAAGTTCTTGGGTGATAGCACCTTGTCTAGCTTTGTTATAAGAAACTGTTAAACTGTTAATCATTTCTTCTGCATTCTTTGATGCTGCAGACATTGCTGTCATTCTTGATGCTAATTCACTAGCAGATGCTTCTAATAATGCTTGGAAGATTGAGTTTGTTATAAACATTGGAACTAATTTTTGTAAAATAGAATTTGTGTCTGGTATAAATTCCATCAATGCTTTTGCTTCAACTACATCATTTTCTTCTTGTTCTATTTTTACAGGTAGAACAGTCCAGTCTTGAACAGAATATGACATCATATTATTAAATCTAGTTGTTATGATTTCAATTTTATCAATTTTGCCAGATACATAATCTTCTGCAATATCTTCTGCTATCATATTGGCAGCTGAAGATGATGGTTTGTCGGCTGCTGCAATGTATTTTTTTTCTATTTTTACATGTTGTTTGTGTTGAAGTGCAGAAACACCTTTTTGTCCAACAATATACAAAACAGTTTCGATGTTATTTTGAGTATTTTCTTCTATTTTTTTAAGAACTGTTCTAACAATATTTGCATTGTACGCACCTGCCAAACCTTTGTTAGAGGTTACAACAACTAATCCTTCGGTTTTAATATTGTCACGTTTTGATAATAATGCAGGATAATTATCAAGTGGTCTATCAAATGTTTTGCCGTTTGAATCTAGTTCACCAGTTGTTGCAAGCATTCTTCTAAACATTTCTAGCAGTTGTTGTGAGAATGGACGTGATGCTTTTACAGAACTTTCTGCTTTCTTTACTTTTGCAGCAGCAACCATTTTCATCGCTCTTGTTATTTTTTGAGTGTTCTGTACACTTTGTATTCTGCTTTTGATGTCTTTTAAGTTTGGCATTGTTGTATCCTTTGTTATTCGTTTTATCGCTTATTGTTATTTTAGTTTAGCGACGAATTCATTTCTTTTAAGAGTCTGAAATGTTTTGCTCAAGATGACGATAAACTATGTCATTCTGAGCAAAACCAAGTATCTATTATTTACTAGAATGATTCAGTAAATTTTTGTAGTTCAGTTCTTAATGATTCTGCATCAGCATCTTCAAGATTTGAACCACCGTTCAATCTTTGTACAAGTTCTGGTAGGCTTGCTTCTAAGTGTTCAAACCAGCCTTTTTTGTATTCAGAAATCTTTTTGTTATCAACTTCATCTAAGAATCCTTCGTTTGCAGCAAACAAGATTGAAACCTGTTGTGCAACACTCAAAGGTTGATATTGAGGTTGTTTCAATACTTCTGTTAATTTTTGACCTCTTAAAAGTTGTTTTTTAGTCGCTTCATCAAGGTCAGATGCAAACTGTGCAAATGCTTCCAATTCTCTGAATTGAGCAAGGTCAAGTCTTAATTTACCAGCAACTTTTTTAATCGCTTTGGTTTGTGCTGCACCACCTACACGTGATACAGAAATACCTGCGTTGATTGCTGGTCTTATACCTGAGTTGAATGCTGCTGATTCTAGGAATATTTGACCATCTGTAATTGAAATTACGTTAGTAGGAATGTATGCTGATACGTCGCCGGCTTGTGTTTCAATGATAGGTAACGCAGTAATACTACCACCACCTAATTCATCAGACAATTTTACGGCTCTTTCAAGTAATCTTGAGTGTAAGTAGAATACATCTCCTGGATATGCTTCACGTCCTGGTGGTCTTCTCAAAAGCAAACTCATCGCACGATAAGCCTGTGCTTGTTTTGTTAAGTCATCATATATGATAAGGACGTGTTTTCCTTGTTCCATAAATTCTTCAGCCATTGCAACACCTGCAAATGGTGCAATATATTGTAATGGAGCAGGTTCGTTTGCTGTTGCTGAAACGATAATTGTATAATCCATAGCACCGTGTTTTTCAAGAGTTTTTGCTAAGTGTGCAACTGTTGATGCTTTTTGACCAATTGCTACGTAAATACATATTACATCTTGTCCTTTTTGGTTGATGATTGTATCAATAGCAATGGCAGTTTTACCAGTTTGTCTATCACCAATAATCAATTCACGTTGTCCACGTCCGATAGGTGTTAGGGCATCAATCGCTGTTAAACCTGTTTGTAATGGTTGGTGTACTGACTTACGAGCAACAATACCAGGTGCTACTCTTTCAACTGGTCTTGTTTTTGAATAAACAATATCACCTTTACCATCAATAGCACGACCAGTTGGGCTAACTATTCTACCAATCAAACCGTCACCTACAGGAACAGATGC
>JBNMJS010000059.1:0-11339 GCA_050873965.1 Cyanobacteriota bacterium
ATATATAGAAAATGCATTCGCTACATAACCATTAATAATTCACGAATAACCTTAGTCGCAACGGCCGTAGAACAACCACTTGTATCATAATCTGGTGCTAATTCAACAACATCTGCACCAATGATATTGAAGTTTTTTAAATATTTAAACCAACCCATAAGTTCATTGAATGTCATTCCACCTGATTCAGGAGTTCCAGTTCCACTCATAATTGATGTATCTAACACATCTAAATCAACAGTTACAAAAACTTTTTTGTCTAACAAACTATCTAAGCCACTATATTCTTTAATCAATGTATTGTGTTCATACATAAAATCCCATTCTTCTTTCATTCCGGAACGGATACCAATTTGTTTTAGATTTTCAGGTTTAACATAATTGGTACACAATTGGATAACGGCAGAATGAGACAATTCTTCGCCTAAATATTCTGTTCTTAAATCTGTATGTGCATCAAAATGAATGATTGCTAAATCGTCACCGTAAAATTCTGAGATTGCTTTTATTTCAGGATAAGTAACAAGATGTTCTCCACCAATACCAAAAACTCTTTTGCCGTCTTGATAGATTTGTCGTACATTTTCTTCAATCACATCTAAAGTCTTTTTAGTATTACCTAATGGAAATTCTAAATCGCCAGCATCATGAAAGTTGCAATCTTCTAATTCTTTATCAAATTTTGGTGAATATTCTTCTAAGCCCCAACTGGCCAATCTGATTTGTTCAGGTGCAAAACGGGAACCGGAACGATAAGAAACTGTGCCATCAAATGGTAAACCTAACATAACAATGTCTGATGATTTGTAATCTGGGTTTTGTCCCATCCAATTTCTATCTAAAAACGGTCCCTTTAACATTTTCACCTCAATAATTAAATACTTTTAATAATTTCTAATACAAGTTTTTTGAAATTAGTTTTTGCTTTTTCTGCAGCTTCCAAAACTTCTTTGTGTGATAAACCAACTGTGCTAATACCAGCAGCTGAGTTACAAATACAACTAATACCTAAAACTTTCATTTTTAAATAAGATGCAACAATTGCTTCTGGTACAGTTGACATACCAACGGCATCAGCACCTAATGTTCTAACCATATTAACTTCTGCTGGTGTTTCATAAGTTGGACCAGTTAAAGCAATATAGATACCTTCTTCAACAGGAATATTTAAATTTTTACTACAAGTATGGGCAACTTCTCTTAAAGATTTTGTATAAACTTCGCTCATATCAGGGAATCTTTCACCTAATGTATCATCATTTGGACCAATTAAAGGATTTGTTCCCATAAAGTTGATATGGTCTTTTATAACCATTAGTGAAGATGGTTTGAAATATGGGTTAACACCACCTGCTGCATTAGTAATGATAATTGTTTCAACACCTAATTTTTTCATAATTTTGATTGGATATGTAACTGTTTGCATAGAATGACCTTCATAAAAATGAAAACGTCCTTGCATCATCATTACGTTTTTACCATTAACTTTTGCGAATACTAAATTACCATTATGACCTTTTACAGTTGAAACTGGAAAACCTGGAATTTCAGAATATGCAAGTTTTATATCACAATATTCATCTGCTAATTCGCCAAGTCCAGAACCTAAAACAATTGCAATTTCAGGTTTAAAGTCACCAATTTTACTTTTAATGTAATCCACAGTTCTTTCCATAATAAACACCTCATTTAGACAGTAAAATAGGGCAGTTGAATCCTACCCTATTTTTAAATACACTAATTAATTATCCTACTAACTCGTTATCATCTGATTCAGATGCTTTTACCATGATAGCGTGTTCAACAGGATTTTCTTTTTTAAATTGTTTTTCATTGCCTGCAAATTCTTCAAAACCGAAGTCTTCACGAGCTTTTTTAAGTTGTGTTTCATCAACAAGTTTTTTTGCTAATTCAGCAATTTCATAAACTAATTGATATCTATTTTCGCAGTTATCATTCAATTCCCACGCAATTTTAACAATTTGATCCATCATATAATTAAGTCCTCATTTTATTTCAATTGTATAACATAATTTTAATTTGTCCAGTAAAGAAGTTTGAAGTAGATATGCTAGAAAATAAAATTGGTTGAATAAAATCTATCCAACCAATTTTTATTAATACAATAATTTATAAATTTATGCTTTAAATTGTTCCAAGAATCTCTTGTCGTTGTTAAAGAACAATCTAATATCATCAATAGCATATTTAAGCATAGCAAGTCTTTCAACGCCCATACCAAATGCGAAACCTGTATAAACATCGGGATCAATACCAACATTTTTAAGTACGTTTACGTCAACCATACCTGCACCTAATACTTCTAACCAACCAGTACCACTACATGTACGGCAACCTTTGCCTTCGCACATAATACATTGAACATCAATTTCAACAGATGGCTCTGTGAATGGGAAGAAACTACTTCTAAATCTAGTAGGTCTTGCTGCTCCGAAGTATAATCTAATAAATTCGTTTAAAACACCTTTCAAGTCACCAAATGTAATGTTTTTGTCAACATACAAACCTTCAATTTGGTGAAAGAAGTTGTTTTTACGAGCATTTAATGTTTCATTTCTATAAACTCTACCTGGAGCAATTACTCTGATAGGTGGTTTCATAGATTCCATTGCTCTAATTTGAGCGTTTGAAGTTTGGCTTCTTAAAACTGTATAAGGTGCCAATTTTGTATAGAATGTATCTTGAACGTCACGAGCAGGGTGGTCTTGTGGTACGTTCAACATATCAAAGTTGAAATATTCTGTTTCAACTTCCGGTGCAAACTCATTAGGAACAATAGAAAAACCTAAGTTTTGGAAGATTGAAACAATTTCATTTGTTGTAGATGTTAATGGGTGAACTTTACCTCTTGGAATACTTTTTCCTGGTAAAGTAATATCAATTTTTTCTTTTTGTAATTTTGCATCTAATTCTTTTTTATAAAATTCTGAATACTTAGTTCTGATAGCAGTTTCTAATTTTTCAGTAATTTCATTTGCTAATGCACCTACAACCTTTTTTTCTTCGATTGATAAATCTTTTAAACCTTTTTTGATTGTATTAAATTCACCTTTACGGCTTAAGTATTTTAGTCTGATTTCATCTAAGTCAGTACTAGATGTTGCTTTTTCAATATCTGCACTTGCTAATTCATAGATATTTTTTAATTTTTCTTGCATAATTCCCTCTATATAAAACTATTGTATTTTTTTTCGTAATCTACGGATGTCTCTGAACCGTGGCCTGTACATATTATAGTACTTCCATTTAATTTGAACAATTTATTTTCAATACTTGATTTTAAAGTATCAAAATCGCCTCCTGGTAAATCAGTTCTACCAACACTATTTAAGAAAATTGTATCTCCTGAAAATACCATGTTTTCTACACAATATCCAACACCACCTGGAGTATGACCAGGAAGATGTATAACTTTTATTTCAAGATTTCCTAGTTTGATTTTGTCACCATCTTTTAAATACACATCAATTCTTGGAATTTCTATAGGAGCAAGTCCTACCATTTTCATGAAATCGTTTGTGTTTTCTAATGTTTCTTTATCTGCTTCGTGCAAATATACTTTGCATTCAGGGTGGCTGTCTTGAACTTTTTTAACACCTGCAATATGGTCAAAATGAGCGTGTGTTAGTAATATGTATTTCAAAGTGGCATTGTTTTCTTTTAGTACGGCATCCAATTCTGGAATATCACCAGTACAGTCAATCAATGCTGCTTCTTGATTGTCAATTAAAAGATAATCATTGTTTCCAATATCACCAATTACAAACTTTTTAAATATCATATTTTCTAACAACCTCAAATATTTCTTTGCATACAGAAAATACTTTTTCTGCATCTTTTAAATATAACATATTTGGACCATCACACAATGCTTTTTCAGGATTTGGATGTATTTCAAAGAATAGTACATCTGCTCCTGCAGCCATTGCAGATTTCGCTAATAAAGGTACATATCTTCTATCACCACCAGTTGAAGTGCCGTTTGAACCTGGCATTTGAACGCTGTGTGTAGCATCAAATACAACAGGGTAACCACATTCTTTCATTATAGGTATTGAACGAAAATCTGTTACAAGGTTGTTGTAACCAAAAGTTGTACCTCTGTCTGTTAGCATAATTCTATTATTGCCACTGTCCTCAACTTTTTTAACTAATGGTTTCATTTGTTGAGGTGCTAAAAATTGACCTTTTTTGATATTAACGATTTTACCAGTTTTTGCTGCTGCAACTAACAAGTCTGTTTGTCTGCATAAAAACGCTGGGATTTGTAGAATATCAGCAACTTTTGATACAGGCTCTGCTTGGTCTGGTGTATGAATGTCAGTAACGATTGGTAAATCATATTTTGATTTAACTTCTGCTAACATTTCTAAGCCTTTTCCCATTCCAGGTCCTCTAAATGAATCTATAGAAGAACGGTTTGCCTTGTCAAAAGAAGATTTAAACACGTAGTTAATATCTAATTTTTTACATATTTTTTTTAGTTCGTCAGCTGTTTCGTCAAGTATTGATTGAGATTCAATCGCACATGGACCAGCCAAAATTGTTAATTTATTTTCACCAATTGTGAAGTTGTTTAATTTAATACTCATACAAGAACTATATAAAAAACATGGGAATTTTACAAATATGAATAGTATTTGTTGTGTTGTAATAAAAAAATAAAAAAAGCCACTTTTTTGACAGAGTGGCGTTATTAGGAATAAGAAAAGGAATTATAGGAAAATTTGTAGGAAATTTGTTTTAAGAAATCAAATTATAAATATGAATTTGATATTATCTTATTTTTAAAGTTGCTTTGTCCTTTCTATCAACCCCGCAGGCGGGGGAGAAACCCCCGATTGCTGAGTGTTGATTGTTTACATTAACGATAAATGTATATTTTTGAAATTCGTTTATTAACTTAATTAACTCAATTATTATGTGTATTAACCGAACAATTTGAATGTTCTTTCTACGTTGTCTTTTGCGACTGTTTTCAATGTTTCCATCTCTTGTTTCAACGCATTTCTTTCAGTTTCTAAAGCTGCTATATCTTGGTCGAATTTTGTATCCTTTCTATCGATTTTTTTCATATCAGCTTCATATTTTGCTTCTGCTTTCTTTAACTCAACTTCATCTGAAACTTCTTGTAATCCAGTGTTTGTTGAAACACTAGTTTCAAATTTCGCAAAGTCTTCGTCTTCTTCGTGAGCAAATGTGCCGTCAGCACTTCTACGTTGAACTAATGTAACATCACCTGAATTGATTAAATTTGTAATAACTTCAGATACGTTTTGAGGAGGGTTGTTGATGTCTGCATCAAATGCATCTGCACATAATTGTGCATAGTTGTTAGTTACAGATTTTACATTCAATGTGCCACCACCAACTGTTGCTATATCAGTTGCTGTTCCGTTAATTTTTGCATATTCTGCTGCTGTAACAGTTCCAGTTGTGTTGCCACTAGTGTATTTGTAATATGTAGTACCTGCTGTGTAATTGTTGCCTAATTGTGCTTTTGCTTCATCGTCTGATAATTGTTTGAAATCAATGTTGTTGCCACTTGCATCACGGTAGCCTTTTGCTCCGTCATAAACAACCCCATTGTAATCAATAGCATAACCAGCATCTGTGAAATCAGAATATTTTTGAATATCTCTGTATGTCACAGAACCGTCTGTTGTTAAAACTTTGTATTGAACTTTAGTAGAGTCTAATGCCTCTAAGTAATCATTATAAACTCTAGTTGACTCATTAGCCATTTGTAACTTTTGAGCCTCTAATTTTGCAGCTTTATACTCAATTTGGTGCATTCTTGATGTCAATTGAAGTAATCTAGCTTGTGAAGATGCTAAACCCATAATGTACTCCTATTTTCCTTATTTACAGATCCCTAATCTGTATATTTATTCCTTACTTCATGAATTACGGACACTTTTGGGTTAAACTTTAGATTTTTTATCTACATGTTTACATTTCTTCATAAAATTTTTACAAATTATTTTTTAAACTTGAACTAATTTTAGAAAAATCCTCCATTTATATGATGATTAAAATAGTATATATGTAGTAAATTATGCTTGGAAAGAGGTTAAAGGGACGAGGTAATCTATTTTATTTCACCTAAAAATCTTACGAGTTAAAAAAAGGCATGCCCATTTTGAAAAATTTTCAAGATTAAGTGTCTAAAATACTCGAAAAATAAGACTGTCTTAACAAAACTTAATAATTACAAATCATGCTCTATTGCATGCGTGGCATGGGTTTTAGTTAGGTGAGTCTAGAGAAGAAAGCTCTATAAAAACAAGATTTTGTCTTATTCATGACGATAAGATATAATTGAAAAAGTGTAGAGGAGTTAATTATGGCAAATGACATTGTTAAAACAAATCTTCTACGTTTAAAAAAAGAAATCGAACCTTATACACCACGAATAATTGCAGTAACAAAGTATTATGACGTAAGTGCCATACTTGGAGCATACAAAGCAGGTTTAAGAGATTTTGGAGAATCTAGGGCGAATGATGCAATTAAGAAAATCCAATCGTTACCTGAGGAAATAAAAAGTTCAAGCAAATTTCATTTTATTGGTCATTTGCAAACGAACAAAGTTGACAAAGTCGTCAAATATTTTGATTATATTCAATCCGTAGATTCATTGCACGTAGCACAAGCAATTTCAGCAAGTGCTAGCAAGCTTGGGAAAGAGCAAAAAATTCTTTTGCAAGTGAACATATCAGGGGAAGTCCAAAAGTTTGGATTTGAAGAGAGCGAGCTTGATAGGCAGATGGAAGAACTTAAAAACTTGCAAGGAATAAAAATGGAAGGCTTGATGTGCATGGCACCACTTGGAGCAAGTGATGAAGAACTAGACAATGTTTTCTCAAAAGCAAAGACTGTTCTTGAAAACCTTAACAAAAAACATGAATTGAAAATGAATGAATTATCAATGGGAATGAGCGATGATTACAAACGTGCCGTAATTAACGGTGCAACAATGATACGTATAGGAAGACTATTATTTAACTAAATATTTGGAGGAAAGATGACATTAGGAGAGAAAGTAAGTAACATTGTAGGTTGGATAACAGACAGCTTAACAGGTTCTGAAGGTGGATATGAAGATCCAGAAAATGCATTCAGATTCACTGAACAAGAAGATATAGACGAAGGTTATTCTTATGAAGGCTCAGCAGTAAGAAAACCAGAAAGATTTTCTACTAGAACTGAATCAAGAGAAACAAATGTTGTTAAACACCCAGGTTACAAAGGACATGAAGTTAGAATTATTGAACCACGTTCTTTTGGTGATACAACTCAGATTGTTAAGCAATTATTAGATCAAAAAACTGTTGTTCTTAATTTACATTTACTAGACAAAGAACAATCTCAAAGAACGATTGATTTTGTTTGTGGTGCAGCTTTCGCTCTTGGTGGTGCTCCTCAAAAAGTTGGAGATACTGTTTTTGTATTTACTCCAAACAGTGTTCAATTGTCTGTTGAATCAAAAGAACAAAATGCTTTTGGAACAGAATCATTATGGGGTGGAAACCTATAATTAAAAAAGACTAAAATATAAATTGATTTGTGATAGTTGGATATTTAGGGTGCATACGCATCCTTTTTTTTGCTATAATATTTTTGATATGAAAATTTGTGTAATACCAATTGATAATAGACCTGTTTGCTACAATCTTGTAAAAGATATTGCAAAAATAGATAAAGATATTGAGTTATTTATGCCTCCAAGAGAAATGTTGGGTGGCTTGAAAAAGTCTGCTAATATAATTGGTATTTATAATTGGTTATGTAAATTACCGGAAGTAGATACAATTGTTTTGTCACTTGACACAATTGCTTATGGTGGATTAATTCCATCAAGAAGATGTCCTGAAACTTATGAGGAAATTAAATCAAGAGTTTTAGATTTTAAAGAAATTTTTCTAACAAAAAATGCAAAAATTTATGCAGTATCAAGTATTATGAGGATTTCAAACAACAATTGTAATGAAGAAGAAAAAGAATATTGGAATAAATATGGTAAAAAGATTTTTGAATATTCTTATACAAAGCACAAGTATGCCAGTAGTTTAGGATTAGAAAGTCCATTAAAAAGAATTATTCCTGAAGATATTCTTGCTGATTATAAAAGTACACGATTGAGAAATTTCAAAATAAATAAATTATATTTAGATTGGAAAAAAGAGGGATTCTTTGAAACTTTGATTTTTTCTAAAGATGATTGTGCAGAATATGGATATAATGTTATGGAAGCACAACAGTTAGAAAGAATGGGTGGTGAAGTTATTACTGGTGCTGATGAAATTCCATTAAGTTTGTTTGCAAAGTCAATCAAGAAAGAAATTTCCGTTGCTCCAATTTTTATAGAAGATGGTTGTAAAACTTTGATTTCAAATTATGAAGATATTTCTATTGAAAAATCAGTAACGAAACAATTAACATTTGCAGGTGTAAAAATTGTTTCACCTGAAGACGCAGATATAATTTTATTGGTAAATAATTTTAAAGACCATCAAGGCGAAATTGTTATGAAGGTCCCAACTGAGCAATTCTCATCAGAATTAAATTTACCAGAGAAACCTTTTATGATAGCAGATGTTCGTAATGCTAATGGTGCAGATAACAATTTTGTACAAGAATTTTTTAAACAATTTCAATATAGTGACAAATTTTATGGATATAGTGCTTGGAATACAAGTGCAAATTCGCTTGGTAGTTTGATTTGCTGTGCAAAAGTAAAGTTTGACGCAAAACAATTTGATGAAACTGCTTTTAAGAAAGTTCAAATGATTAGATTTTTAGATGATTGGGCTTATCAAGCAAATATTAGGCAACAAATTGAAAAACCTTGTGATATTAGGTCACAAATGAAACCTTATGAAGAAAAAATATCACAGGTATTTGATTTGCCAATCAAGAATGAGTATTTTTATCCTTGGGATAGATTGTTTGAAGTAGAGGTGAGAGATGAGCTTTTCTGAGTTGATTTTACTAGCATTTGCATTATCAATTGATGCTTGCGTTGTGGCGTTTTCGTATGGATTATGTATTGAAAACAAAAAGAGATTAAGTTCATTAGCACTTGCTACAAGTACAGGATTTTTTCAAGCATTTATGCCTGTGATTGGATATTTTTTCACAGATTTAGTAAAGACTTTTATTGAACCATATTCAAGATTTATTGTATTTATTATATTTGCATATTTAGGTTATACATTTATAAAAGAGGGGTTAACAAAAGAAGAGCCTAAAAAATTGTGTGTTAGTCTAAAGGCATTATTTTTGATTGGAATCGCAACAAGTATTGATGCTTTTTCAGCAGGAATTTCTCTATCTTTGACAAATACTTCAATAAAATTATCTGCGTTGCTAATTGGTGCAATAACATTTATAAACACTTTGATTGGATATTGGAGTGGATATAGTTTAAAAGTTTTCAACCCAAAATATTTACAAATATTGGGTGGTTTAATTCTTATAGGATTAGCAATTAAAAACTTATTTTAATTATTCAGTATCCGAACGATATTGTAGTGCTTGTGAAACGTGTAAAGATGTAATATCTTTTGAGCCGTTTAGGTCGGCGATTGTTCTTGCTAATTTTAATATTCTAGAATATTTTCTACCTGATAGTTGGTATTTTGTCGCAGCAGTTTTTAATAGCATTTTCGCATTATCATCAAGAACACAGTATTTGTCGATAAGTTTTGAATTTAATTCTGAATTTGTGAATATTCCATCATTTTTATATCTTTCGACCTGAATTTTTCTTGCTTTGATAACACGTTTTCTGATTTCTGCAGATGATTCTGAATCTTCTTTAATATTTAATAATTCGTCAGCAGTTAAACGTGGTACGTCAATTATTAAATCAATTCTATCTAATAGTGGGCCAGATAATCTTGAACGATAGCGTTGAACTTGAGTTTCTGAACATGTACAACGTTTTTCAACATCACCAAGAAAACCACAAGGACAAGGATTCATTGCTCCAACAAGCATAAACTTTGATGGATAAGTTATAGAAGATTTTACTCTTGAGATAACTATATAGCCGTCTTCTAAAGGTTGTCGTAATGTTTCTAGTACGTTGCGTGGAAATTCAACCATTTCATCAAGGAATAATACACCTCTATGAGCAAGTGTTATTTCTCCAGGTTTTGGGTTTGTTCCACCACCTATAATTCCTGTTGCTGATGCTGTGTGATGTACTGGTCTGTATGGTCTTTTTGTCATTAGTGGTTCATCTTTTGATAGCAAACCACTAATACTGTATATTTTGGTTAATTCTAATGCTTCTTCTAGTTCTAATGGTGGTAAAATTGATGCAAAACATTTTGCCATAAGAGTTTTACCGGAACCAGGAGTGCCTGACATCAAAATGTTATGTCCACCAGCAGCAGCGATTTCTAATGCTTTTTTCGCTTTTTGTTGACCTTTTACGTTTTTGAAATCGTAAATATATTCTTCTTCATTTTGTTCACTTAAATATTTTTCAATATCAACTGTTGTTGGAGACAATGGCGTTTCTAAGAAATGATTAACCAAGTCTGTTAAATGGCATACTCCATAAACAGAAATATTTTGAACTAATGCTGCTTCTTTAGCATTATCGTTAGGAACGAAAACAGTATGTATGCCAGCATTTTTTAAACCTGTAACAATCGGTAAAACACCGTTTACTGCACGTAGAGAACCATCAAGTGATAATTCACCGACAAACGCACAATCTTTTATTTTTTCAGAATCAATAACACCTTCTTCTTCAAGAATTCCAACAGCCATTGGTAAATCGAAGAATGAACCTTCTTTTTTTATATCGGCAGGTGCAAGGTTGATAATAACTTTTCCTGTAGGGAATGTGTAACCAGAATTTTTTATAGCAGAACGAATACGTTCTTTTGCTTCTGATACAGCATTGTCAGGTAAACCAACAATAACAATGTTCGGTAGAGAATTCGCTACATCAACTTCTACTTCTATTTTGTAGGCATCAAGTCCTATTGTTGTTGCTGTTATAGATTTACAAACCATAGGACTATTATATACTAATACTCCATAAATGTTAATATAATATCAATAATAATTACTAAAAAGATAAACTAGTAAATGGCTTAATAAAACTAATGACCAAAGTGTCCAATAGATTATTAAAATTTTTGCCATACAACAAATAAAGAAGAAGTAAATAATACTTATTACAGAAAGGATTGATAATAAAAAATTATAAAGTTTGTTATTTAATAGAAGATTATTAGTAATAAATTGAGAATGTTTTTCTTCTTTTTTGTATAGAACGTATGTACAACAAATAT
>JBNMJS010000060.1:0-11235 GCA_050873965.1 Cyanobacteriota bacterium
AGCTGGAACTGAAGATGAACCAGCGAATTGAGCATCACCGTGCATTCTACCCATAGTATCTGTCATACCATAAGAAGCTGGACCTGCTGCAACGTTATCTGGGTGAAGTGTTCTACCAGTACCACCACCTGATGCAACAGAGAAGTATTTTCTATCATGTTCCCAGCACCATTTTTTGTAAGTACCAGCAACTGGGTGTTGGAATCTTGTTGGGTTAGTTGAGTTACCAGTAATAGATACATCAACACCTTCATGAATCATAATTGCAACACCTTCGTTAACGTCATCTGCACCATAGCATCTTACGTTTGCTCTTTCACCATCTGAGAATGGAGTTTCTTTAACGATTTTTAATTCGCCAGTTTTGAAATCATATTCTGTTTCAACTGCTGTGAAACCATTAATTCTAGCGATGATATATGCAGCATCTTTACCTAAACCATTTAAGATAACTCTTAAAGGTTCTTTTCTAACTTTGTTAGCGTTTCTAGCGATACCAATAGCACCTTCTGCTGCTGCGAATGATTCGTGACCAGCTAAGAAACAGAAACATTTTGTTTCTTCTCTTAATAACATAGCTGCTAAGTTACCGTGACCGATACCAACTTGTCTTCTGTCACCAACTGAACCAGGAACAGCAAATGCTTGCAAACCTAAACCAATTGCTTCAGCTGCTTCTGCTGCGTTTTTGATACCTTTTTTGATTGCGATTGCACAACCTAATGTGTATGCCCAAGATGCGTTATCGAAAGCGATAGGCTGAATACCTTTAACGATAGCATCTACATCAATTCCTTTTGATAAGCATAAATCGCGAGCTTCGTCTAAAGATTTGAAACCATATTCTGGTAAAACTTTAGCTAAAGTAGCCTCACGTCTATCTTGTCCTTCAAATTTTGCCATATCTATTTTCCTTTTTATAATTTTTCTAATATCTTCTACTAACAATTTTGCCAAATTTATTGGCATTGGCTAAAGCCTACTCTTTACGAGGATCGATGTACTTAACAGCATCAGCATATCTGCCGTAAGTTCCGATATTCTTTTCATAAGCTTCTTTTGGATCAACGCCATCTTTGATAGCATCCATAACTTTACCAAGGTTAACGAATTTGTATCCGATAACTTCATTGTTTTTATCAAGACCTAATTCAAGGATATAACCTTCTGTTAATTGAAGGTATCTAACACCTTTTTGTGCTGTTGAGTGGATTGTACCACACATTGAGCAAAGACCTTTACCTAAATCTTCTAAACCAGCACCTACTGGTAAACCATTTTCTGAGAATGCAGATTGTGTTCTACCATAAACGATTTGCAAGAATAATTCTCTCATAGCAACGTTGATAGCGTCACATACAAGGTCAGTATTTAATGCTTCTAAAATTGTTTTACCAGGAAGAATTTCACCAGCCATAGCTGCTGAGTGAGTCATACCTGAACAACCGATTGTTTCAACTAATGCTTCTTGAATAACACCATTTTTAACGTTCAATGTTAATTTACAAGTACCTTGTTGAGGTGCACAACAACCACAACCGTGTGTCAAACCTGAAATATCTTTTATTTCTTTACATTTTGTCCATTCACCTTCTTGAGGAATTGGAGCCGGAACGCCTTTAACACCACGTTTTACGCAACATTTTTCTGCAATTTCCGTAGTAACTTGAATATGATCCATTTTACCTCCTTCATAAACTGTATTAAACAGAACTATTCATTAACTCTTACTTCTATACAGTAATTATATAGTAAACATGAAATTTTTTACACAATCCATTCATGCCTGAGGTAAATAAATCTATTTTCTGAAAACAACTATTTTTTAATCGTTACATACACACGTGCTAATCTTCCAGCACTACAATTTTTAAATTCTATTTCTTGAACGCCTTCTTTTTGCTTAGGTTCATTTTCTTCTGCTTGATAATTCATCAAGTAACGCATAAATGCTTCACTATACATAACTAAATAACTCCTATCACACTACTTACATATAATAAGTATTTCACACAATAAAAGTTGCGTATATTTTTGCCAAATATTAAATATTATTTACAAATCTTTTTAAACTGAAGTTTTTTCAATATCTCTTAATTCTACTTGTTTTACATCATAGAACATCTGAGCAGCAAGTCTGAAACTTTCAGGATTTGCACTAACATAAAATTCTTCACTTCCATCTATTGTTTGTTGGTTCAACAAATTATTTTTTTCTAAATCTGATTTTATATACTGTACAAAATATTCAGCCGGATCAATAAATCTTTCTCTATCAGTAAATTTTGATAAAATATCTAAAAGATAAGGATAATGAGTACAACCCAAAATTATTCTATCAGGATTATTTTCTAACATTTTATCTAAATCAGATTTAATTACTTTAATACTATTTTCATCATTTTGACTATGAGATTCAACAATGTTTACCCATTGTGGACAACTTTGAGCAAATGTCATCATATTTGGATTATACTTATGAATTTCAGATTCATATACACCTGAATTAATTGTTGATTCTGTTGCAAAAATACCCAATCTTGAATAACCTTGCGAAGCAATTATCTGAGCACAAGACTGAATAATTGGATATATTTTAAAATCATATTCTTTTGATACAGTTGAATATGTTGCAGCAGAAGATGTATTGCAAGCCATAACAACAGCCTTTACATTTTGAGATTTAAAGAAATCAAAAATATCTCTTGAATAACTAATCAATTCATCTTTTGATTTGTTTCCATAAGGCAAATGTTTTAAATCACCAAAATAAATACAATCTTCTGTACTCAATATTTTACGAAATTTTGCATAAACCGTAAGCCCGCCAACACCGGAATCAAAAAATGCTATTTTTTCATTATTTTTGTTTGTTGAGATATTCAATTATACCCTCGGCTATTCCTTCTGCTGTTGCTTGTTTTCTTTGAGGAGTTGTCATTTCGTGTTTTTCCTCTGGATTAGAAATAAATCCTATTTCAACAAGTATCGCAGGTACTGTAGTATGATTTATAACATAAAAACGAGATTTCAACAATCCACGGTTAGGAGTGTTGCTTACACGTTTTGTAAGTTTTGTATGTACACAATTTGCTAATTCTATACTGTTGTCATGATAATAGTGTGTTTCTATACCCTTTGGAGAAGTAACATTACAAGAATTAACGTGTACACTTACAAATATAGCAGGATTTATACCCTCAGTATATGTCGTTCTATCTTGAAGTGATACATAAGTATCATTAGTTCTTGTCATATATACCTTCAAACCTTTTTTCTGAAGTATTGCTTGAAGTCTTTGAGATACATCTAATGTTATATCTTTTTCATAAACATTATCTCTTAAAGCACCACAATCTTTACCACCATGCCCAGCATCAATTACTACTACATTATGGTTTTTACCACCTGTGTATTTTGGTAATGCAGTTATAACACTATCTTGTTTTTTAACTTTTGGTTTTTCTTCTTTTTTAGGTTCAGGTTCAACAACCTTTACTTTCTTTGATGATATTTTAAACACTCGACCATCTGGAGATAAATACGTATCAATGTCTTCAATATTAGTCATTGGTATAGATAATCTCATACCAGTATTTTTCATCAAACTAATAATGCTATCATCATATAATGTTGAACGAATAGCAGATTTAAAGTTGCTTTCATTATATCGTTCTGCATTCAAAAAATATACGAAGAAATAACCAGATGTTCTCTTAATTGCATAAGATATAGGTTTATCGAACTCAAAAATCAGATTATGCAAATCACTTGATTTTTGAAAAGCAGTTTTAACAATATTTGTTTTTTGAGCAGGCAAATGAGATGTTAGCAAATTTTGTGGATTTGTTATCAAAAGACTTTGGCTATCTGCTGAATATACAGGAATATATTTTGCTGCTTGTTCAGATGTTACAACCAATCTGGTAGTATCTGTTGTAAATTGTCCAGCCTTAATCTTGTCACCATTTGCTAAAGTAAATTCTTTATTTGAAAGGTTTTTATTTAATAACGTATTTGGTAAATCAAAAACCATTCTCAATGGTTTTTCTAATAAAAATGGCTTCTGTATCCCTACAGTACCAATACCAGAAATTGAGAATAAATTATCTTTGATAGAAATATTATTCACATAATACTTACTTCTTAACGTATTATTTTCAGAAACATTTTTAACTTCATAGTTGCCATAAACTTCATTTGTTTGATAATTTGAATTTGAGAATGCTTGATTTATCTCATTCATAGCAGATTTATTTACACTTTTTGTATTTGCTATTGGTGTAACTTGTTTTTCAATAGTCCTTGTCGTTATTAACAAATCTTCTCTATAATCCTTAGGATTATCATTTTCTCTATACGTATTGATATAATAATTCATACCATAAGGTTGAAGTGGGCTTGTTGTAATAACTATATTATTATTAATGTTTCCTATTTTTACATTTGAAACATTGTATTTGTCTTTAAAATACATTGCAATTTTAACTGAAGACGGAGTTTGTTGAATTATTTGAAATTCCTTTAAATTACCAGTAGAAAAAAATAAATCTTCATACTGGTTATCAATCGTAGCAGATTTTATTTCTAAAATAGCCCCATTTTTATCTTCCATCCTAGAGAATTGAAGATTATTTGTAATTGGATTTATGCTATTAGTTTTGATAGGTAAAAAGATTAAAGAACCTGATATATCAAAACAAGCAGGACGAATACGATACTGTTCTGCTGCAAATACGTTGTTGAACAATGCTATAAAAAATAATATTAAAATGGTAATAAATTTTTTCATTTAATATAAAAACCCATCTCCATTAGATATTTTATAACAAAATGACAAAAATATCTTAGAATTTACATTTGTTGATGTTTTTGAAATACTATAAAAATTTATAAAAAAAATATTCCAATAAAAAATATATCAAATGGAGTATTTTTTCTAAAATTTTAGAAAAATTAAGAAAATCAGAAATAATGCATACTTAATCATAATAATAGTTTTCAGCATGCAAAGATTGTAAAAAAATATGAAAAATTTTCAATAATTTTCTCAAAAAATATTTGCAAAAAAATAAAATTTTTGTTATTATGTGTTCGTACCATGAGTACACGACGAAACTAAAAACCAAGGAGAAAAACAATGGCAAAATCAAAATTAGAAATGCAAGAACAAATTATTGAATCAGCTGGTATGATTTACAACTATTTGTCAGAAAAGGGTGAAGTTACTCTTAACAAAATGTCTAAAGATTTAGACTTAGACCAAAATTTCATTTCTATGGGTTTAGGTTGGTTATCTAGAGAAGATAAATTATCTTATACAAGAAAACCTAAATCAGTTACTGTTAAATTAGTATAGTTTTGATTTAAATCATTATTTAATAAAAATAGTTCCTAATTATAATGAATTAGGAACTATTTTTTATATTTTGTAACAAAATCATTACATTTTTTCTCATGACTAGCAAAAAAACCGAAAAATAAGTTTTTAATAAATATAGGAGTTCCTTTATGAACTTATTTTTTAACAAAATTGTATCATCAATACCAACAATTCCCGCTGTAAAAGGAGTACAACAGAGGGCATATTCTACTGCTTTACAAGGACCTAATCAAGATGTTTTTGAAAAGAAATCTGTTCAAACATCACCAACATTTGCATCTAGAAGAGCAAACGGCAAAACAACGGCTGGTGATTGTTTAAAAGAATTAGATAACATTACTTGTCCATATAGTGGCGTGAAAATGATTTCCGGCAGAAGAATGGATAAGTTAGAAAAACAACTATACAATTGTGAAACTATTGGTGAAAGAATAGATTTATTAGCACCATACAAACCTTGTATGCAAAAACTTGAAAAACACATGTATGGCGTTTTCAAAGATTATGCAATCAAAAATCCAAATGGTTCACTAAACGAATGTTTACAAGAAATGAAACCAGATGCATTGGCTGAATTAAGAATTGACCAATTAAAAGTTCTTGATGATGTAGATAAAATCTCTAATAATATCAATGCTAAAACTGCATTAAAGATTAGAGCAGTTACAACAAATGCAAGAAAAATGATTATAGAAGATAGACAAGACCAAATCTTTAAACGTAAAGACTTGTTATCAAGTTTGTATAGTGTAACAAAAGATTATCCTGATCAAGAAATAGTTTCACAAATGTGGGCGACTGCGAGCAAATTACCTAAATCTACAACAAATGTTAACGCATTCGTTGTTAAGTATGCAAATCGTTCTCCACACGAAATTGCATCACGTCTATTAAGACCATCTGTTGCATCAGTCGAACATATTACACCAGCATCTACTAGTGGTGGTAACACATTAGCAAACTTTATGTTGGCAGCAAGAGATTGGAACTCAGATAGAGGTAATATTCCTTTACCTGAATATATTGAAAAGCACCCTGATATTCCAAACAACTCACAAAGATACACAAATGACATTATGAAAGCAATCAAAAAAGGTAAATTAGTTGATTGTGATTGGTATCCTTATATTTTAAAAGAAAAATTATACAATGAATCAGAAGGAATCATTGATGTTGATATTTCTAAATATCATTTAGATGAGCAACAAGCACTAAAAGATGCTCCAGCAAGCATTATTAGTGCATACGAAGATTTAAAATCAAAAAATGCCGATATTAAAAAGAAATAACGGCATTTTATAAGATATTTTCTTTCAAGAACAATTATTGAGCAATTTCTTCTTTTTGCTTATTGATTAATTCTTGAATTTTTTCGATGATTTCATCACCTTTTTCTTGCATATCTGAAACAATGGAATCTGCTTTATCTTGAATATCTTTAACTGTTCTATCAGTCTTTTTAGCAACGTCTTTTGCCATAGAACCAAGAGCTTCTCTTGTTTCTTCTCCAGATTGAGGAGCTAAAAGAACACCTGCTATAGCACCGATAGCCGTTCCTATTGCAACACCTGCAAAAAATCTTGTTACTGACATATTTATTTCTCCTTTACATTGTTATTCTAGATAATTAGAATAATTTAAACATTAGCCACATAAAATACAATTGGCTATTTATTTTTCCATAAACATTTTAATGCTGAAAATAAACCCTTACACGCTGTTTTTAAGAAAAATCCAGATACAGCAGAAGCTTTAGTAACTGATTTTATAACAAGATTAGATACCTTGTCATAAGTTTCTGTAAATTTCCCTACTTTTTTATCAGTTGTTTGTACCATCTTATTTATAGTTGCAGCAGATTCTCCAACATTTTTAAGAATTGGTTCTATTTCATTTTTAACAATTTCAGCAGATTTATTCATATTGCATGTTAATCTTGATAAATCAAACAATAGTTTAATAACAAAAATACCCACGACAATTAGAAAAATTCCACTTGTCCACGCTAAAAAAGTTAAACCTTGAGATAACTGTGTGTCCATTCGTCACCTCTTACTCAAAATCATATTCTAAATCTTCTAACTCTTTTGCTTTTTGCATTTTTTTAGATTTAAGCATGTTATTAAACTTTTTGTATTGTCTTTCAAGTTTATATCTAAGTAAATCAAGAGATTCAAAAGCACGTTTTTTAGCATCTTGAATTGCAGGTGAATGTTTTTCTGCAAAATCACATACAGTAACTTTAAGTTTGTCTCTTGATTCTTCTCCAGACTTTGGTGCTAATAAAACACCTGCAACGATGCCACCTACAACACCTGCTATTAAGCCAAGACCAAATCCGATTGATGTTTTTTCTTCACTCATAATTTCACCTCATTATTGTTCGATTATTATATCATATTTTAGCTTTTTGACAAATCTTTGATTGCTCCAATACCAATTTTTAAACCAACAAGGAACTTCTTATACTTTGGTTTAAAAAACAATAATACTGTACCTTGCAAAAGTTCATTCAAGGTTCTAACAATCAAATTATTTCTTTTACGTATAAACTTTTTTATCAAATATGGCAAAATTTGATTTAAGTCTTCTGTAATTTGTTTTATTGCCTTTAATCGTTTTTCTAAATGTGTATTATTCTTTGCAATTTCTTCTGATAATATACGCACTTTTTTACTAGTTGCAATTGTCCAAACAACTATATTTGTTAATAAAACTATTTGAGCTATAAATACTATAATTATTAAAAAAATCATTTCTATTAATTCTAATTTTGTACTATTATAATATTGTATTTTATTTTTGGCATAAAGAAAATACGTAGGGAGTATTATTTTTTATGAAATTCTTAATTAAATTGGTTAGATTTTATATATTATTGGTAATTGCAAGACTAATAAAGATTGCTATAAACATGAGAGGAAAATCTTCTGGAACATCTTTTATCGGAATGATTATGCTAAAAATCTCTCCTAATTTTTTGAGATACACAGCAAACTATATCAAAAAAGAAAAAGTTGCAGTTACTGGTACAAACGGAAAAACAACTACTGCTGGAATACTCTCTCATATATTAGAAAACAATAACAATACAGTTATTCATAACGAAAAAGGTGCTAATATGCTTACAGGTATTGCAAACACAATGGCACTTTCAATTTATCCATTCAAAAGATTTGATTATGCAGTATTAGAATCTGATGAAGCGTATTTATCAAAACTATATGACTACTTAGAAACAGATTATCTTATCGTAACAAACTTATTTAGAGATCAATTAGATAGATACGGAGAATTAAATACAACTGCGGCAAAAATACAAGATGCAATTGATAAAAATCCCGATTTAAAACTAATATTGAATGCTGATGATCCTATTGTTGTTAATTTCAGAACTAAACGTGATACTGAACCTATTTACTTTGGATTTGAAGATATTCAATTTATGGATAAGAACATTGAATCAAAAGCACCAATGGAATTGTTCAACTGTTCTCAATGTGGCGAAGTTTTGAAATATTCAAAAAGATTTTATGCTCAACAAGGTCATTATTATTGCGATTGTGGCTATAAACGTCCTAAATGTGATTATAGTGCTACTGCAAAAATTTATAATGATTGCTCAGAATTAACAATTATACACGGTGAAAATAAGTATGAATTAAAAACATATTTAACTGGTGTTTACAATGCATACAATGTTCTTGCGGCTGCTGTTGCATCATTAGAATTAGGTTTTGAAAATATTCAAGATGCACTAGATAACTATCAATCAGTATTTGGACGTTGTGAAACAAAAATGATTAAAGGACACAAAGCAACAATTCAATTGATAAAAAATCCTACTGGTGCAAGTGAAGTATTAAAAACAGTAAATTTAGATTCAGATATTCTAATTATAATCAATGATAATTATGCTGATGGTCGAGATGTTTCTTGGCTATGGGACGCAGATTTTGAACTATTAAAAGAAAGTAAAAAAAGAATTATAACTTCTGGTTCAAGAGCGTATGATATGGCAACCAGACTAAAATATGCAGGAATAGAAGATATTAAAGTTATTCCTAATATTTATACTGCTATGCATACAATCACTCGAGAAGCAGAAAATGATATTACAATACTTCCAACATATACTGCTTTGTTAGAAATAAACAAAATAAAAGGATAATGTTGGAATGTTATGTTCTAAAAATTAGAACGGAATGAGAGGTAAAAATGTTATTAGGCGTAAATATAGATCACGTAGCAACTCTAAGAAATGCAAGAGGTGGAGTTGAACCAGATGTACTTGAATGTGCAAAATTATGTATTGAAAACGGTGCAGATTCAATCACAACTCATTTGCGTGAAGATAGACGACATATCAAAGATAACGATGTTATATTAATAAGAAAATCTTTAAAAACAAAATTAAATCTAGAAATGGCTATGACAGATGAAATGCAAGCCTTTGCACTAGAAGTACTTCCTGATGCCATTTGTTTAGTACCAGAAAAAAGACAAGAATTAACTACTGAAGGTGGACTTGATATTGCTGGACAATTAGAACGTGGTATAAAATTCATCAAACCACTTGTTGATAAAGGTATCGAAGTTAGTTTATTTATTGATCCAGATGTTAACCAAGTATCTGCCGCATACAAAACAGGTGCTCAATTTATAGAAATGCATACTGGAACATATTCAAACACTTTTGGTACAGATAAAGAAGAAAAATCTTTTGAAGATTTAAAAAATGCGGCTGCGTTTGCTCAAACATTAGGTTTAAAAGTAAATGCTGGTCACGGATTGAATTATCAAAATGTAATAAGAATGCATGAAATTCCAGGATTATATGAACTTAATATTGGTCATACAATTATTGCAAGGTCAATATCAGTTGGATTACCACAAGCCGTAAAAGAAATGAAGGAGTTAGTAACTAATGAAGAAGTCTAAAGAAGAAGTTGTTGCAGAAATGCAAAAAGTTGTAGAACAAATGCGACTTGATGATATAGAAGATAATCCAGATAGTGCTAACGAATATTTTCAATGCGATGCGTGTGGTGCTGATGCACCATTGGCTGGTTCTATTCAATATGGTCATTATAGATTATGCAACGACTGCGTTTTGTTAGCAGAAGTTGGTTTTGAATTGGGACAAATTTCTCAAATTGAAGAATTGATTGACAAAATGGAAGACAAACGTTTAGAGGCAGACTGCGAATTTCTAAAACGTGAACAAAGCAGATTAGATAACTAATATTGTATTAGTGTCTAATTGTTCTTTTTACAAAATCATATAACATTTAATTATGACAATAATTATAGGTATAAGATTATCAAATAGAACAGAAACATCTCCTGAGTTTCAAAATGTTTTGTCAAAATATGGTTGCATGATAAAAACAAGAATTGGTTTACATAGTACTTGTAGTGCTGTGTGTTCTAACTATGGAATAGTTTTGTTAGAAATCATTGATGATTCTGAAATAGTACAAATGAAAAAAGACTTGATGAGCGTTGAAGGCGTTATGTTATCGTCAATGAATTTGTAATTTATGGATTGATAAATTTCTGTAAAAGAAAATAATATTTATAATAATAAAAAAGTACTTGCAAATTTTTTTTCAGCACGTTAAAATTGTTGTACGGAAATGCAACGGCATTGATGTAATTGAAAATTAAATATGGGAGCGTAGCTCAGTTTGGTTAGAGCGCATGCCTGTCACGCATGAGGTCGCGAGTTCGAGCCTCGTCGTTCCCGCCATTTAAAAGACTTACTTTCGTAAGTCTTTTTTATTTTGTATAAAATTATCTTAAAGGTCTAATATATAAAAAATAAACACAAATATTTTATTAACAAATAT
>JBNMJS010000061.1:0-11217 GCA_050873965.1 Cyanobacteriota bacterium
ATATTATCATAATCTCATCATAGAGATTATGATAATATTTCAAAATTTAGAAATGATGTATCGAATAATACAAATTATAAAATTTTTACATTAGGAGTTCAAATTACAAATAATGAGTATAGAAAATATTTTAATGTTATAAAAAAGAAACCACAAAAAACTGATGATTTAAAACAGGAAATAACAAAAGATGTTTTAAATAATTATGAAGATTTTATTGGTAAAAGAGAAGAGTGTCGTAGTAAATATAATAATGGATTTTGGTGTTATGACTCAGAAAATGATATGTGGTTCTTTTCAAAAACAAAAATAGATATTACTAGAATGAACTTTGAACAATTAAAAGAACAAATAAAGAAAGACATTGATTATTTAATAAAAAATAAAAAAAATTTTTTGTAAAATTTACTCTTACAAAATTTCTATGTTTGGTGCAAAATGATGTTGTTGCAAATTGTGCATTTATGCACAATACAAATAAAAAATATTTGTACTTAAAATAGTATAGGAGAAAATTATGTCTAAAAATGTTTTGATGATTGCAGGTGATTTTGTTGAAGATTACGAAATAATGGTTCCATATCAAATGCTTTTGATGTTGGGTATCAATGTTGATGTTGTTGCTCCTGACAAAAAATCTGGTGATGTTATCAAAACTGCTATTCACGATTTTGAAGGTGATGCCACTTATAGCGAAAAACGTGGACATAATTTTATTCTTAATGCTGATTTTGAAACAATAAATCCTAGAAATTATGATGGGCTTGTTATTCCAGGTGGTAGAGCACCTGAATATATTAGACTTAACCAAAAAGTTATTGATATTGTTAAACATTTCTTTGAAGAAAATAAACCTGTTGCATCTATTTGTCACGGTTCGCAAGTGCTTGTAGCAGCAGATGTTTTGAAAGGTAAAAAATCGACTGCATATATTGCTTTAAAACCTGATGTTATTTCTGCCGGTTCAATTTGGGTTGAACCAAATGAAACTGCATCAAATGCCGTTGTTGATGGAAATCTTGTTACTTCTCCTGCTTGGCCTGCACATCCAGCATTTATAAGAGAGTTCGTAAACTTGTTAGGGGTTAAAATAGACTTTATTTAATCTGAAAAATATGTTAAAATACGAACTATGGATAATGATTTTAGATGTAAACCGTTATACTTAAAATACCCTATTTTACAGGTTTTATATGTGATTTTATGGTTACCAATCGGTTTAATTTTATCATATATTTATGCGTATATTACGCTTGAAATATTAGGTTCTATATTAGTTTTTATTTTGAATAAAGTATATTCATTTGCATTTCAAATGTTTGCTATTTCTGGTAGATTTCAAATGTGTATTTCTTTATTTGCAATATTAACAACATTTATAATTGATATTTTGTTGTTAATAGTTGGTTTAGAACTAATAAGTGCATTTGTTAATAAAAAAAGAATTGAGGTTGAAAGTGATGTTGAATCAAATTCAGAACAATCAAACAGTGATAAAGATTAAGGAATTTTTGAAAAATCCAATTTGTTTATTTGGTTTTTTAGCATTGGTGTTTACACTTTTACTCTTGTTCGGTTGTCACTTTCATTTGCCAGATTATTATACAAATAGAAAAGTCGCTGAAGAATTGGCTCAATTACCACAGACTACAGAAACTATCAAAACTTATACCAGTTTATTGAGTTTTTCATACAAAGTTTATAACCAAGTTTTTCAACTTTGGGGATATTTTATTGCGTTATTTGTATTTACTCTTATGTTTAGAATAAATACCTTTAAAGGATTTAAGCAATTATCAATAATGAATAAAAAACCTTTTATTTATTTTTGGTTTAATATTTCTTATCCAATTTGGGCAATATTTTTTGTTCCAGCATTTATGGTAGATTTAGAAAAATTTGTTTATAACTACTCTGCTGATTCATTCGGAATACCGTATTTTTTTATGATTTCATCATTGGTTTCATTTGCTTCTATTTATTATCCTATTATGAATGTATTGTCATTCATTACTTTTAATACAAAAATAAAACGTATATTTTATAATATTGTTTGGTATTTAATACTATTTGTAGTGTTGTTATCTATGTTGATGGTTGAATTGTATAAATTCACTTACGGACATATTGTATTAGATTTCTATTATCTAGTTACAGTTACTTTGATAATATATAGTATTGGGTATAAAAAAGATAAATAATAAAAAAAGGAAGTTTAACTTCCCTTTTTTATTAATGATGACAATTATGTTCATGTCCGTGACAATGATGATGCTCGCCACCACAGCGATTTTCTCCAGTTGTTAGCGTTGAATTCATAAATTCTTTTACAATATCAGTAATGGCTAGTTCTGGACAGCCAGTAATTACTTTTACTCCATTTTGAGCGAAGATTGCTAATGGACGTCCACCCATTCCACCTGCTAATACCATGTTTGTGCCTTGTTCAGAAATCCAACTTGCAGATTGACAAGAAATTCCTTCTTCTGGAATTTTATTTTCTATATTTAAAATCTCTTTTTTCTCCATATCTATATCTATAAAAGTGAATGATTCACAATGTCCAAAATGTCCACATAGTTTTTCATCTGCCGTTGGTATTGCAATTTTCATGATGTTTTCTCCTTTAAGTTTTTCTATATTAGTTTGTAATAAAATGGCACTTTCTAATGCCTCTGTTTCACTTATTCCGTGATTTATTGCATAAGTTTTTAAAATGTTTAAGATATTTTTATTTATGCGTCTGCAGTATGGAACTTTTTCAATACAGGTGCGTTTTCTCCCTGCACATTTGCGTTTCCCGCCCCAGTTATATTTTTTACATTTATTATTTTCAAAATCGTTTATCATAAATTAATTTTATAACTAAACTTGAATATGTCAATACATATTCAAGTTTTTTATATAAGAAATCTTTGATATAATGATATAGAGGTTTTGTATGAAAAAGTTTATAATAAGTTTTTTAACAATAGTTGTTTTGCAAAATTTTGTATTTGCAAATTCTTCAACATCTTATAATCAATCTGCTACTCAAAATAGTATGTTTCATTCGTCTTCAGTAAATACAAATTATAATAGCAAAACTATCAATAATACAAATGAAACTTTGCAACCTCAAAATATATCAAATGTGCAACAGGTTAAAAGAACTAATAATTCTACTTCTATAAAGATAGAATACCCGAAGTTTGCACCAATAAAATTTACTCCACCTAAAATTACATATCCAAAGTTTTCTTATCCAAAGATTCGAATTTCTTATCCTAAATTTAAGCCACCAAAATTTACACCACCAAGATTTAATAGAAATATGAGTGCAAAGATACCTTATGTACGTCCTACAATCAAGATGTCATCACCATATAAATCATTAAAAAGTTCAAACAATTATAAAACTTATGCTAGTTCTAGCAAGAAAAATACTATTAAAAAAGGTTCTTATGGAAAATATTCATCAAATTATAATAGAAATTCTTATGGAACTTATAGTAAATATAGTCACTCTCGTCCTAGTGGCGTTCGTTTATATCCAAAGCCAACTTATGCGAAATATAGTTCTACATCTCAATATGGAAAATATTCAATAAATACAAAAGAGTATATGAAAAATATGAATAAACAGCAGTTTTCTAATATGGAGTTTACTCAACGACAACAATGGGGTTCGTTATAAAATAATTTTGTTATAAAGTTGAACCTTGTATTTATAGATGTTAAACTTATTATTATGAAAAAGATTTGTTTATTAATTTTAATGTGCTTATGCTTTCAGAGCATATCTTATGCATCAAATGATGTTAGTTTTATATATATAAATGGTTCAAATAACAACGATGCAAAAATGCAGAAGTGGTATGAAAATGGTGTTCGTAAACTTCATCCAGTTATGCGTAAAAAGTTTGTTAAAAATAGAGTCATAAAAAAATATTATAAAAATCTTGGTGGCTTGAATATTGATAGTGAACCAGTTATTTATTTTTGGGGCGATAAAAGTCATAAAGATTTAGAATTTGTTAAAAATCAATTAGACATTTCAAAGGCAATTAGTTCTTCTGGTGCATATATTGCACGTAGTCTTATTGCTCAATATTTGCACGATGCTATTTGGGTACAAAAACCTCATAATATGTTACCAGTTTTAGATGATTTGAATAAAACTGTAAAAAAACAGGCAGAACAAAATAAAGATATTATTTTGTATGGTTATTCGGCAGGTACATTTGTTACGTATGAATATTTAGTTAACAAGTTACGATATATCAATCTAGAAAAACTGTTTACGGCATTGAATATGGATAATGATTTTATTTCTTTTGTAAAATCTCATCCACAAAATGATACTTGTATTTCTGCATTATCTTATGATTATGCAGGAATTGGTACAATGTCATCTTCTGGACATTTGATTTTAAATCAAAATAAAGAACAGTTAAAAAAGAATTATTTAAGAATGAATGAAATGACAGAATTGGCGTGTGCTCCTCAAGGAAATGTTAAAGGTGTTGTGAATTTCGCAAGTCCATTAGTGTTATTTTATTCAGATTTGGCTGATTCTGATTATGAATATAACTATTATAATCGTTTAATGATTAAATACGTTTTAGAAAACGGTATCTTTTTTATAACGGTTAATTTTAAAGAAGATCCACTAGGTTTTCCAACAAGTAGAAATCTTACAGTAAAGGAAATTTCTGATAAAATTGATATGGAAATATCAAACCCAACAGGTGTAATTTATGATAATTCAGGAGTTTGGAGTAAACGTATATTCCCATTGGCACATACTTCTTACTGGTCTGCAAGAGGAACATTCTCAAATGCAGTTGTAAAAAGTTTTGTTAATGGTTATAAGTTCCAATATAATGAAAAATATCAGAAAAAGATTATTAAACGAAATAGTAAAAAATCAGAATTATAGAGATTATCTAATTTTTTCTACTATTTCATCGTCCATTTTTATGCCGATAGAATTGTTTTTAAAATCGTAAATGATTTGGTCGCCGTTATTCTTTTCTACTATAATATCAGGCATTTCATCATCATTTATATCTTCAATTTTTAAACTTTTAGTATCTTTTTCCATATGTTCTTGTTTGAAATCTTCAATCAATTCTTTTTTCTCATGGTTGTCATACAAATAATAACCACCAGACATTGTTACAGCACCGATTGCTGCACCAAGTAGAACTCCGTTTTTCCACATTCTTATTTCTTCCGGAGTCGCTTTTTGAGAATTATCTTCATTTTGAATTCTTTGTTCTGTATGTTTATTTCTTTTGTTTTGTATCTTTTTGTCGTGTAATGTCGTTCCATAATATGACGGGCTTGTATGCATTGAAGATATTGTGTTCATAAAAAACTCCTTATTATTGTTTGTTTAAATAAGGAGTCTAAATAATTAATTTGCTATTTTAAAGAGAAAATTTTATTTAAATTTAACTTTTTGACCTTCTTTTAAGTCATCATTAATATTTGTAATTAGTCTTTCATTTCCTTTTAGACCTTCTAGTATTTCTACTCTGTCACCTAAATCACGTCCTTGTTTTACTTTTATAAAGTGGATAGTAGAATCAGGTCTTACTTCTATAACATATTGGTCAGGTGTTGTTAATGTAGTTAAACACGCAGGGTTTATAGTCATAATTTTTTGTTTGTTTTTAATATTAATATTTGTTTTGATATATAGTCCACTGTATAGTCCAGATTTGTTATCATTTGGCACAATTAGTGCTACTTCCATAGAACGTGAAACATTATCTAATTTCCCCGATATTTGAGAAATGTATCCTCTTATTTTTTGTGTTGGGTTTTCTGGAATATAAACATCTACGGCTTGACCGTCAGAGATAAATCTAACATAGTTTTGAGGAACAAAAACAGTTGCTCGGAACTTGTCTATTTGTTGAACTTCAAAAAGGCTTGTACTTGTTGTGCTACCACCAGCAACTACGTTTGCACCTGCATCAATATTATATTTGCTGATAACACCGCTAAATGGTGCTACTACTCTTTTATATTGTTGTAATGAAGTTAATCTGTGTAAATCTGCTTTTGCTTTTTCTACATCTGCTTTTGCACTTAAGAAATTCATTTCTGAAGTTTTGAAATCATTGTATTTTGTATCAATTTCTTGTCTTGAAATTGCACCATTTATTGATGATTTTTTGTATCTATCATAAGTTTGTTTTGCATAATTATATTGGTATTTTGTTTCCATAAGATGCTTTTCTGCAGAAATTAATGCAGATTTTGCACTCGCTGCTTCTGCATCAAGGTCTGGAGTATCAATTGTTGCTAACAATTGACCTTTTTGAACATGTTGACCAAGCTGAACATATCTTTGGTTAACAAGACCATTTATTCTTGAAAAAATCTCTGTGTGTAAAAATGGTTTAAGTTCACCAGATAAAACTAATACATCGTCACCATCTGAGATTGTAGGAGTTTCAGTCATTGCAATATATTCTACAGAACGGGCAGTCATTGCTGTTGTTATAAATCTGATAGTTTTAGGTACAATTCCTATTAAAAAGAATATAGCAAATATTAAAATTGCAGTTCTTTTAGAATCGTGTTTTGTGATTTTAAACCATAAATTAACAAGTTTTTCTTTTATATCTTTTATTTTTATGTTTTTGATGTTAATCATCATCTACCACCTTTTCATATTGTTTATTTTTATTTAGTATTGCGAATAACATTGGTACAACGATTAAGGTTGCAAATGTCGCAAATAACAAACCACCGATAACTGTTCTACCGATAGGTGCGTTTTGTTCTCCACCTTCACCAATACCAAGAGCCATTGGTAACATACCTAAAATCATTGCAGAGGCAGTCATAATAACTGGACGTATTCTAGTATAGCCTGCTTCTATGGCTGCTTGTGTTGAAGTTAAACCTTCTCTCATTTTGTCTGTTGCAAATGATACAACAAGGATTGAGTTTGCACACGATACACCTACTGCCATAATTGAACCCATCAATGCTTGAACACTAAATGTTGTATCTGTTAAATATAACATCCATAAAATACCTGATAATGCTAATGGTACAGGAGTTATGATAATAAATGGATTTCTCCAAGATTGGAAGTTTACAACGATTAGTAGATATACAAGGATTAGTGATAATAATAATCCAGATATTAGAGATGTAAATGCATAATTCATTGATTTTGCTTGTCCGTAAATATCAATAAAAGTGCCTCTTGGTGCTATTTTTTGATATTTTTTAACGATTTTATTGATGTCATTTGATACACCAGTTAAATCTCTATCTTGAATGTTCAACATAATATCATATACTGGCATAATGTCGTAGTGGTCAACTACACTACAAGTAGTACCAGATGCAACTGATGCAACGTTTGATAATCTTACAGGATTTTGGTCATTGTATGAAACAGGTACATCTGTTACATTTTTAACTGTATCAACTTTATAAGGTGGTACTTGAAGTGCTAAAACATAGTTTACACCGTTGTTTGGATCAACCCAGTAGTTTGGAGCAACCATACCACTTGATGTTAGTGATGTTAACAAGTTTTCTGATATGGTTTCTTGTGACAAGTTCATCATTGCTGCACGGTTTTTATCAACAGTTACTCTGATTTCAGGTGCATCTGTTATTTGGTGAATATGTGCATCTGCAACACCACGAACTTTTTTAACTTCTTCTAATATTTGTGTTGTTAGTTTGTAATTTTTTGCTAAGTCTTTACCTTGAATTTTAATATCAATAGGTGATGCTAAACCAAAGTTTAAAATTTTACCTACCATATCTGCATTTTGGAAGAAGAATTGAGTATTAGGATATTCTTTATTTAAACGTTTTCTCAATTCTTTAACATATTTTTTAGTAGGTTTGTGGTTTTCACCTAATGCAATAAGAATTTCACCATCACCAACACCTAAATATGAGTTATCCATAAATGCTAAGTTAAGCATACTTGCTGGTAAACCTATGTTATCTAAGATTGTATCAAGTTCTGATGGTGGAATTACCTCTTTTATTGTTTTTTCTATTTCTGTAAATTCTCTTGCCGTTTCTTCAATTCTTGTTCCGTGTGGAGCATATACGTGTAATCTTATCTGACCTGCATCAACTTCTGGGAAGAAGTTTTGTCCGATAAATGGAAGTAAAACTAATGCTGATATTATTATTACACCGTATAGTTTTGCGATTTTTTTAGGATTAGCAAATATATCTTTTTCTAAGAATGTTTTATAAGATTCTCTAAATTTGCCGAAGTTAACATTGATAAAATTATTAACCTTGTATAATAAAGAGTCTTCTTTTAAAACTTCTTTTTCTTTTAATAATTTATCAACCAAAACTGGTACAAGAGTGTTTGATAACATATATGAACCAATCATTGAGAAAATTACTGACATTGCTAATGGGATAAACAAGTATTTTGTTGCACCTTCCATTAAGAATATTGGTGCAAATACTGTACAAATTGATAATGTTGAAACAAGTGTTGGTGTTGCAACTTCTGCTGCTGATTTATAAATTATTTCAGCAATATTTTTGCCTTGTTTTGATAATATTTCTTTGTTTCTTAAAATGTTTTCAATTACTACTGTGGCGTTATCAACCAACATACCGATAGCCAATCCTAAACCACTTAGGGACATCATATTAATAGTTTGTCCACACATTGAAGAACAAATTATTGCAAAAAGTACAGATAAGGGAATAGATATACCAATGATGAAGGTTGAACGAACACTACCTAAGAATATCAAAACCATAAGTGCTGTTAATATAGCAGCAAGTGTACCAGAGAAGATTACATCTCGAATAGCACTTTTTACGAATATTGATTGGTCGAACAATACTTGCATTCTTACGCTTTCAGGTATTGTTTTTGCAATTGTTGGTAACAACTTTTTTGTGCCTTCAACTACATTTAAAGATGAAACTTTACCTGCTTTATATACAGCCATCAAAGAACCAGGAGAACCATTTTCTCTAACGATGTTTGTTTGGATTGCGTTACCATCGTGTATGTGTGCAACATCTGATAAATAAACAAGTTGATTATTTTTAGGTGATTCTATTGGGAAATCGTTCATTTCATCAACTGTTTTTGATGCATTGTTTAATGATATTAAATAGTCTTTATTACCAATTTTTGCGTTACCAGATGGAATAATTACGTTTTGAGATGCAACGGCTTTTGTAACTTCAGCTGGAGTTAATCCTCTAGCTTCCATTTTTTGCATATCAAGGTCAACCATTATTTGACGAACTTTACCACCCATAGGTAGTGGAACTTGTGCACCTTCAACTTTTGTAAGTTGAACTTTGATGTTGTTTTGTGCAAGGTCGGTTACTTTTTGTAATGGTAATTTTGTTGAAGATATAATAACCTGTAATACAGGGATTGTTGTTGGTGTATATTTCAAAATTTCAGGTGGACGGATACCTAAAGGCATATTCTTCATTGATACTTGAGAAGATGCACTAATTTGAGTAATTGCTGTATTAATATTTGCTCCAGGGTGTAAAAATACTCTGATAACACCAACACCCAATAATGATTGAGATTCAATATGTTCAATATCGTTTACGTTTGCAGCATATCCTCTTTCTGCAATCGTTACAATTCTTCGTTCAATATCTTTTGATTGCATACCAGTATATGTCCATACTGCTGTTACAACCGGTGTATTGATTTCTGGGAATACGTCAATAGGAGTTTTAACGATTGATAATATACCCATAATCAAAATAAACAGGGCCATTACGATTACTGTATAGTGATATTTTAAAACCATTTTAATGAAGTTTTTCATATTAGAGAGAACCTCCTAATGATTTATAAATATTAACAGTATCAACAAGACTGCTTATTTTAGCACCGTACATTGAATTTAAGTTGTTTAAGACTTGACGTCTAGCATCAAGTGCATCAATTTTATTTCCAATGCCATTGTTATATCTAATCATCGCAACTTCGTGGTAATGTTCAGATTTTTCAGTTGCTTTGTTAAATTCTATATATGAGTTGTAATCTGTTTTGAAACTTGATAGATTGTTTTCTATCTCACAGAATGCATTTAGTAATACGTTGTTGTAGTGGAATAATTTTTCAGTAGCAAGTTCTTTGTTGTATCTTAAATAGGACATTTTGTATCCACCTGTATATAAATCTAACAATAGACCTGCACCTAATTGATAAACTGTGCTATCCCAATTGAATATTCTACCACCTCTAATATTTTCAAAACCTATCATTTCATTTAAGTTTACTGATGGTAAGAACATTTTTCTTGCTACTCGAACATCTATTGCTGCTTTTTTTAGTTCTAATTCTGATTGAACAACATCAGGTCTATTAAAAATTAAATCAGAATTTACATCTTTCTTTTCTTCAAAAGGTAATTTTAATTCGTTGATATTTTTTCTTTCTATATCTGAATTACCTTCTGGTGAAAGTCCTCTTAATACAGCAAATTGATGCAATAAAATTTCACGTTGTTTTAATAATGAATTTAAAGTGTTTTTTTGTACAACAATTTCATATTCAGTAGTATATAAGTTATCATAAGGAATGATTCCACCATCATATAATTGACGTTTTAATGTTATCGTTTCTTCTAAATTAGTTATTATTTCTTGATAATTTTTAATTAAGCAATCTGATAAGATGATATTAAAATATGATGCTGTGATTTCAGAAGTTATCGCTAATTTTGCAATATTTAGATTTTCTTCTGAAATTTTTACTTGGTATTTTGATGACTTAACCTTGTCTGATAATTTCCCAAATATATCTAATTCCCAATTTAGTAGTAATGGGAAGTATAAATGATTATGGTTTGAAAAGTTACCAGTAAATTTGGACATTGTTTTGTATGGATAAATGCTAGGGTTAATACTTAATTGAGGTAAACGTTGAGCATTGATTGTTCCTAATATTGCTTCAGATTGTTTAATTCTTGATTTTGCAATTTTTAGGTCAAAATTGTTTTCTAACGCTTCATCTATATATTTGTTTAAATATTCATCATTATAACTTGACCAGTAAGCAGGTAGTGTATATTCTCTTACTTGGTCTTTTTTATTACGAGAAATTCTAATTTTTTTTGTAGATGTTGAAGTCGGCTCTTGTATTGCAAAAGCCGTTGTTTGTAATGCTATTCCTAATATAATAGATAGTACTATAAACTTTTTCATCTTAATATCCCATCAATATTATAG
>JBNMJS010000062.1:0-10927 GCA_050873965.1 Cyanobacteriota bacterium
GTTATTGTAACAGTAAAAACACCAACTCATATTTCAAATGAAGAAAAAGCATTATATGAAAAATTGTATGAACTCCAAAACGGAAAGAAACGTGAAAAGCAATCCGTTAAAGAAAAAATAAAAGGAGCTTTTAGATGATGAAAAAATTATTAGGAATATTTTTTGTTCTAGTATTGTCTGTTACATCTGCATTTGCAGCAAAATTGCCAACAGATGTTCAAACATATTTGAAGAAGAATATTTCTGGTATTGATATTAGGTTCGATGGGGTTATAATTCTTCCAGATGGAACATTATATCTTCCTCTTTATCCTGCATCATTTAAAAAGCCTGACAAATTAGAGATTGCAGAAACATATCCTAGTGGTGTTGGTATCAATGCAAAACCTGATGTTGTAATTTTTAATAATGATTTTGTATTATTAAAAGTTTTAACAAATGCTAATGGTAAAAAGACTGTTAAAAGATTTGATAAGCCTCCAATTTTGGTTAAAACTGGTGTATTGCCTCAAGATATGTTAGTACCGAATGGTTTGATTATTCCAGAAAATCTTAAGGGAATTATTGGTAATTTAGATATTCAATTGTCCCCTGAACAAGATATAAAAGTTGCAGCAGAAACATTTACAAGTGCAAGAGTAAATGAAGCAAATAAGAATAGAAAATATACTAATTCTTCAACTGTTGCTCAATTAAAGGATAAAAATTTGTATATGGTAACAGCATATTCAAAGAATATATCTGTAGTTAATGGTGAATCTTTAAAAGCAGATTATGCATTATCACAAGTTGCGACTCCTATTGATGCAAAATTAACAAAAGATGGCAAGTTCTTGTTGGTAACTGCTTATGATAGCACTTTACTTAATGTTATTTCAATTGCTGACGATAGAATAATCAAACAACTTGATTTAACTACTCAAGGTGGAGAAATTGTTATGGATTATGCACATAACAAGGCTTTTATTGCTTCTCCTAATGCTTCTACTATTTATGTGTTAGACACATCTAATATGACACTTGTTCAAAGAATTAAAATTAATGGAATGTGTGAAAAATTAACTTTAAATGGTGATTATTTATTATATGTTGACAAATTAAGTGACAATATTTGGTCTATGGAAATAGCAAATAATTATACTCTTAAAAATTTAGGTAATTTCCCAAATATTTCAAAAGTGATATTTGATAATGGCATTGTATATCTTTCAAGTAGAACTAAAAATAGAATTGCAGTGTTAGATTATAATACAAAACAACTATTAACTGAGTTTGATACAGTTGAAAAACCTATTGATATGATGATACATAATAATTCATTATATGTTTTGGGTGCAAAAGATAATAAAATTCAGGTTGTTAGTCTAGGTGATTGTGAACCTGTTGGTATGATAAATATTGGTGGAGATGGATTCTCTACGAAGTTCTGTCTTATACCAGAGTCAAATTTAGTAATTGTATCTGATACAAAGTTAAGTAAGTACTCAATCATAGATTTGAATACAAATAAAGTTGTTAAAACAAATGGTACAGAGTTACCTGTAAATAATATTATTGTTGGAAAGAAAATAAAGAAGATAAATTAGTATGGATAAAGTATTAGAAGAAACTTTGAAAGAATTAGAAAAAACACAAAAAGATTTTTGGAATGTAGCAAGACAAACTGGTAATTTTTTGAATATGTTAGTAAAAATGAATAATTCAAAAAAAGTATTAGAAATAGGTACATCTAATGGTTATTCTGGTTTATGGTTTTTGAATGCTTTAGAATATACCGATGGACACTTAACAACCATTGAATTTTATGAAAAACGTCAAAGTGTAGCAATTGAAAATTATAAAAAATGTGGCTTTGATGGTAGATTTACTGCTTTACGTGGTTCTGCATGTACTTTATTGGAATATTTGCCAGAAGATGCAATGTTTGATTTTATTTTTATTGATGCTAACAAAAAAGAATATATTAAGGATTTTGAGTTAATAAAGCCTCATTTGTTGCCTCATTCGATTATTGCAGCAGATAATGTAAATTCTCATAGAGAAAAAGTTCAACCATTTTTAGATGCAATTTATGCTGACGAAGATTTTCAGACAGAAATCTTAGATTTGCCTGCTGGTTTGTCATTGTCTTATAAATTGAGTTAACTTAGGATTATCCAAAAAACTCTTTTTGCAAGTACTGATAAGTAGATTGCTATTATGCTGAAAAATATATCATAGAAGAATTTGAAACCACTCATTGAATACAATAGGTTTCTAATCATTAAACCATTTTCGTGTTTAAGGCAAGCAATTATAAGTAAAATTAATGCACCAATAATATTTATAATTATTACCCCTGCAAGTACTGCTTTGAAAACATTTGTAAATGAATATTTTCTGTTTAATATTGAACCTGCAAAAAATAATGCTGGAATATAAGCAAGAATGTAACCTATACCGTATTGGAAGATGTATTTCCAGCCGCCACCCATTGCAAATATTGGGTATCCTGCAAATCCTAAAATCATATATAATAATATTGTTATTATGGAATATTTTTTGTCTAATAATCCAAGTATAAAAAAGATAACAGGTACTTGTGGAATATATTTTACAGATTTTATAAATCCAGCAATATTTGTACCATTATCGGTGAAATAGTTTCCCCAATTTGAAAAGATATCTAGTGGAATATAAAAATGTTTGAAGTGTAATTCTGTGAATGTTGCCATAATAATTAATAGAATAGAAAAACCAATAGTAACAAGTGTTCCTAGTCTAAATCTTACTGGTTCTCCATTATATTTAAAATTATTTAATTGTTCTTCAACTCGTTTTGTCATTTTATAATTATTTCTTCTTCAAGTTTTTCTATATTTTTTTTGTATAATTCTTTGTATTCATCAGAAAAAATATTTTCTGTCCACATAATTAAGGCATCTTCATTATTGTCTTGATAATAGCCTTTTCTTGTACCTAACGATTTAAAACCATATTTTTTATATAGTTTTATTGCAGGTGTATTGCTCACTCTAACTTCTAAAGTTATATATTTTATGAATTCATTATAACAATCCTCTAGCAATTTTACAATAAGTGTTTCTGCAATATGTTTTCTTCTATACTCTTTGCTAACGGCAACTGTTGTTATATGTGCTTCATCTACTATATGCCAACAACCAGCAAAACCTGTAATATCGCCATTTGGCATTCTTGCAGTATAATATTTTGCAATTTTGTTATTTATTTCTGTGTAAAAAGAATCTTTTGACCAGTGGTGTTGACCATAAGCATTGGTTGCAACATCAACAACTCTATTTACATCTTCTTTTTGTAGAGGGTTAATATAAATTTCTTGTTTCGTCATTCTAGTATATTTCCTCTGGTTCTTCTCCTGGTTCAGGGATTCTTTCTCCATCTTCAAGCATAATCATTAATGTTAATTTTAACTGTCTTTTATAACCTTCTAATGCTTTTTCACGTGTTTTTGCACAGAATACAAAACTTGGAAACTCTTTGATTTCAATATAATGATATGGTTGTTGGTTGAAGTCTAAATCTGTGCCTTCAACTAATGTCCAATTTTGATTAAGATAGTATTCTATGTCTTTATTAGTCATCAAGAGAGTTCCTTCTTAGTGGTTGTTTTAACATTAGACCTTCGCCACCAATTATATTGGCTTGTTTACCATTGATATATAAATATACTGGTTTTGTTGTATTGTTATTTACTGTTTTTATTAGTTGGTACATTCTTTTGTAAAGACTGTCACCACCGCCACCGAATTCAAAATCTGATGAAAGATTAATGATTATTCTTTTTTGTGTTTCTTTTACATAAATAAGTTTTGTGTTTGGTGGAATTTCTGAATATATACCATTTTTCTTTTCACTAGAAGTTGGGCCATTTAATAATGTTTTAACAGCATATTCAATATCTGAGTATTTATTATCTTTTTTTATACGTGGTAATGCAACATATACATCTTGTCCATTAGATGATTTTGTAAAAAATATTTTTACGTATTTATCTGCTTTTTTTATAGGTTTTTCTTGAGTGACTTCTTTTGTTTCTTTTATTTGTTCTTTTTGTAGTTCTGGTTGAATTTCAGAATAATCCTCTTTTACAGAACGTTCTGTTACTTTAATTTTACGTTCAAAAGTTGGCAATTTGATATTAAGATTTTTGATTTCTTCTAAGAAATTGAAATCTTTAAAAACTGTCATTTTTGCATATACTGCAATTGCGATAATTATGACAATTATACCGATTGTATTTGTATTATTTTTTTTCTTTCTTTTTCTTCCCATATTATTAAGCCTTTTTAATTACGAGATTACCATCAATACAGATTTTTTTATCTTGAACTTTTACATTTTTAACAGTCATAGTTGAGTCTGTTCCATTAAACAAATTTAGTTTAATATTTTCTAACAAATTGTAGTTATTCATTACATCTGCAATTTTTTCAGAAAAATCGTGTCTTGTTCCACTAGTTTGGATATCTGTAAGTATGATTTTCCCATCTTCTATTTTTGGACTACCAGAAATAGAGAATTTTATATATTTACTAAATGGAAATCTTATTGCTGTATTAAGTCTAACTTTGTTATCTGTTAATTGAAATTTGAATTTATCAATACTAACTAAAGGAATCATTGCTGAAAAACTATTAAAGAAGTTATCTTTTTCTATAGTTTTGTTTAAATCATCTTCTGTAATTTCTACGACATAATCCATAGGTACGTCAGTCTTAAAAACAACAGGTTTTTTCTTATAGTCAACATAATTAAAATCAGAGGTTGTTTCTAAATGTAATTTTGAAAAATAAATGCTATCTTCTAAACACAAATTTTGACCATCAATTGTCATACCTCTGAATTTACCTTTTTTAAGGTCAACACCACTAAAAGAATCTATTTTAACTGTGTAATCACCTTTTACATTTTTATTTAAAGCTTTTTTTATAATATTTTGTGCAATATGTCTAGTTATAAAATTATATCCAAACATATTAGTTGTAACTCTTACGAATGTTGATGTTGTTTTATATTCATTTGTGTTATCTTGTGCAAATGATGGCGTTACATTCAAAAATAGTGTACTTAAAATGATTATTGATAACAAATTTTTTTTATCCATAAAAACCTTCTATCTTAATTTTATTATATATATTTTAGCATAATTTCTTTATTTTTGGGTATCTACTTTTCGTAGTATTTTATTTAATTTTATGTGATATGATGAGTTGATGAAGTGGAGAACTTTTTATGATGACAAAAATGAAAAAATTAGTAAAAGTTGTATCAAATAAACATGAATTTGATGAGAATAAAATTATTGCTCAAGTATCTACTGTAGGTGTTTTAGGTAATATTTTATTGTCTGGTTTTAAATTATATGCAGGTATTGTTGGTAAATCTTGTGCAATGCTGTCTGATGCTATACATTCTTTATCAGATGTATTTGCTACTTTGATTGCTTTTATTGGAGTTAAAATTTCAAAGAAAGCTGCTGATAAGGCACATCCTTATGGACATGAAAGAATAGAGTGTGTTGCATCATTATTATTAGGTTTAATTTTATTTTTTACAGGCATTGGTATTGGTAAAATTGGATTTGAAAATATTATATTAAAGAATCATGAAACATTAGTTATACCGAAAATTATTGCGTTAGTTGCTGCAATTGTATCTATTTTAATAAAAGAAGCAATGTTTTGGTACACACGATATTATGCTAAATTGCTAGATTCAGCAGCATTTATGGCAGATGCTTGGCATCACCGTTCTGATGCACTTTCTTCAATTGGTTCCTTAATAGGTATCGCTGGTGCTATGTTAGGATTTCCTGTTTTGGATTCGGTAGCAAGTGTTGTTATTTGTTTGTTTATTTTAAAAGTTTCATATTCTATTTCAAAAGATGCTTTGTCAAAGATGTTAGATACATCGTGTGGTGATGATTATGAAAAGAAACTTATGGCTTATATTGAAAAACAAGATGATGTTGTATGTGTAGATGTTCTTCATACAAGAATGTTTGGTAATAAAGTTTATATTGATTTAGAAATACAAGTTGATGGTAATAAATCATTACGAGAAGCACATAAAATCGCAGAGAGAGTACACCATAATGTTGAAACTCATTTTAAGAATATAAAGCACGTTATGATACATTTAAACCCAGCAGATGAATAAATTGTAACTGGTATTCTTTTATTATATACTATGTTTGATAGGAGTATGAAATGGAAACAATTGGCTTAAATAAAGAAGAATTATTAGATTTATATAATACAGATTTAGATACATTATTAGAATTATCATCTCAATACATGTCTAAGAATATTGAATTTTGTTCTTTGGTTAATGCAAGAAGTGGTAAATGTTCACAAAACTGTAAATATTGTGCACAAAGTAGCCATTATAGAACAGATATTGAAACATATCCTTTGATAGATAAAGAAGAAGTTTTGAAGGCTGCAAAGGAAGCTAAGGAATATGGCGTTAATCATTTTGCAATAGTTACTTCAGGAAAAGATCCTGAAGAAGAAAATTTTGATAAAATTATTGAACTTATTCAAGAAATAAATAAAGTTGATGGAATTAGTAGTTGTGCATCTATTGGTATTTTGAATGAAGAAGATGCGAAAAAACTCGCAGATGCAGGGTTAAAAAGATTTCATCATAATATAAATACATCTCAATCATACTATCCTGAAGTTTGTACAACTCACACTTGGGAAGATAGAGTTAATACTTGTAAATTAGTAAAAAAACATGGTATGGAATTGTGTTGTGGTGTGATTTTAGGTATGGGTGAAACTGTAGAACAACGTATTGAAATGGCTATGGAATTAGCAGAAATTCAACCTGATTCTATTCCTATCAATATTCTTATGCCAATTCCTCAAACTCCATTTGAAAATTATGGAGATAAAATTGATGAAGAAGATATTTTAAGAACTTTAGCAGTATTTAAAATCGCTAACCCAAATTCAGTACTTCGTTTTTGTGGTGGTCGTTTGAGATTATCTGAAAAAAATCAAGAATTGGCTTTGAAAACTTGTGTTGAGGGTATCTTAACTGGTAACTATTTGACTACAACAGGAAAAAGTCCTCAAGAAGATTTAAAAACTGTTGAAAAATTGGGCAAAACATTATTAAAATAACAATATCATGCTAATTCTTTAATAGTGTATATTTTACCATTATTAAATTGCTGTAATTCTTGCTATGTGTAGGTTTTACACTATTTAGTTTTGTAAAAATATCATTATTATTGGACTTTAACCTGTTTTAAAATCGTTAAAATGTGGAACTATATTAATGTAAGGATAAAGTTACTCAAGCCCCTTATAGAGTGTTACACCCCATCACCACTCTTTAATAAAAAAGGTATCTGTTTACTCCAAAAAAGAGGTGACATTATGGATACCATTTGTTCCAGTTTTAATCACGAACGACTAATGATTTTGTGTGCTAATGTAGTTTTGGTCGCTTCGTTTATATTTTCTCAGAATAGTTTTGTGTTTGCCGACAATATAAAAATTGTCAATGGGATAGTATCTCCTCCGATATTAAATTCTCTTCAATTAGAAAGGCGTTTGGATAGAATTATTACGGAAGAAGAATCAGTTACGGAGTTTAATGCCTACATATCAAGGAAATATGCAAATTGTAAGATTTATGATGTAGGTAAGGGAATAAAACATATAAAATTGGTTAGGTATTATCAAGGGAGACCTGTAAGATTAAATGTAATTGAAGCAGACTTAAACGTAAATCCGAAATTAAGAGTAGAGCCAGTATTAGCCTCAACAACTCTATCAAGAAAAGCATCGATAACTGCAATGGCAAAACGTAATAATTCACTAGTAGCAGTTAACGGTGCTTTTTTCTTGCCACAAACTGGTTGCCCTTTAGGTACAATGATGGTCGATAAAAAATTATATACAGGTCCAGTTTTTAACCGTGTTGCAATGGGTATATTTGACAATGGATTTGCAATGGATAGAGTAAAATTAAATGCTACTATTAAAAGTGGTTGGAATACTATTAAATTGGATAATATTAACCAACCAAGAATGTCTATTGCTTACACAATTGCTTATACTCCTGATTGGGGACAATTATCTCCTACTACTCCAAAAAATGGTGTTCAAATTGTTGTTAGTGACAATAAAATTACAAGTATTACAAAATCACGTGTACAAATTCCAAAAGATGGTTATGTAATTGTTGGACCTGCATCTATATTAGGTTCATTGAAAGTTAAAGAAAAAATTTCTCTTGATATTAAGACATTACCTGATTGGGAAAATGTAAATCATATTATTAGTGGCGGACCTTATCTAGTTAAAGATGGAAAGGTATATGTTGATATTCAAGACCAAAAATTGTTGGCAATTGGTGGTAGAAATCCAAGAACTGCAATAGGTTATACCAAAGATAATCATTTTATCATCGTCACAGCCGATGGTAGAGAAGGCAGTTCAATAGGTCTTACCTTAAAAGAATTAGCATATTATATGCAAAAACTTGGCTGTGTTAATGCAATGAATCTTGATGGTGGTGGCTCAACTGTTATGTACGTAAAAGGATACATAGCAAACAAACCTCCTGTAAAAGGTGGTATTGCCCTATCAAACGCATTGACAATAGCAATGGATGAATAGATTACTTGCCATTAACTGTATCAATTGCAACAGATTCTATGCCGTCTAATTCCTCTAATTTGTCATAAATATATTGAATTGGTCGTTTGTTTATAATTTCAACAACAAGTGATAATTTTGTCATATCAGGATTTTCGATAAGTTTGTGCATTTTTAAAGTTTCAACTGTTTTGAAGTTTGAAATAACAAAATCTCTGATATTATCAACGTTATCATTATCACAATGAAGATTAATTTTTAGACGTTTAATGTTTTTAGAACATCTATTAAGAACTCGTTTTTCAAATATTCTAATCAAAGTAAGAACTGCAACTGAGATGATAGATGCAGCAATTGCTAGTCCATACATTCCAGCACCACAAGCCATACCAATGCTTGCAGCCATAAATAATGTAGCAGCAGTTGTTAAACCAAAAACTGTTGGGCCATTTCTTAAAACTGTACCAGCACCGATAAAACCAATACCTGTTACGACTTGTGCTGCAACACGTGCTGTATCTCTAATACCTGTTGGGTTGTAGTTTGGAATATCTGCGTTAACAAGTTCAGGGAAACCATATATTGAAATGATTGTAAATACGCAAGCACCTAAGCAAACTAATATATGTGTTCTTAAACCTGCATATTTGTTTGTAATTTCACGCTCAAAACCTATAATAAAGCCTAAACAAATTGCAGAAATTACTCTTAATAAAATATCTATGTTATATGCTGAAAAAATATGATTAATATGTGTCATTTTTATCTCCTATCAATATTTATAATATCAAATCAAGTTATAAATGTCCAAAAGTTTTGTAAAAAACTTGAATTATTTTGAAAATAGTTGTTATATGTTGTGTATGGTTAAGTTAAATTCTTCAGAATTAGTTAAATATATTCCATCTTTGTTTAAGATAAATTTAAAAGATGATAAAAAAGGAAATTCTGTTTTTGAAAAATTGTCAGATGTTTTTTCTTTTGATTATGCATATATTTATTACTTGAATCCAGAATCTGTGCAATTAAAATATTCATCTGTTAATGAAGAATTACTTGAAACTGTTTATAAAATGTCTAAAGATAATATGGATTTTTTATATTCAGAAAAAGGTGATATTTTAGATGAAAAATCTTCTATAATAAAATCTTTAAATTTTATTGGTTGTAAATCGTTCTTGTTGCATAAGTTGTCTGTATCAAATACTGTATTTGGAATTGTTATATTAGCATCTAAAAATCAAAATGAATATAATAATGAAGATTTAGAAACATTGAGAGCATGTAATTCTATTTTATCTTATGTGATAAAAGATTTAGAATTATCTAATGTGTTTAAAATTCAGTTAAAAGCTTTAAAAGATGGGCTCATTGAAAAAAATAACGCATATAAAATTATTAAAGAACAAAATGAAAAAATACTTGAAGCTGATAAGGTTAAAAATGAATTTTTGGCAAATGTTTCACACGAATTGAGGACACCATTGAACGCAATATTAGGGTTTTCTGAAATTTTATCGACAGGTGCTTGTGGTGAATTGAATGCTAAACAAAAAGAATTTATTTCCGATATACGAGTATCTGGTATTCATTTGTTGAGTATGATAAATGAGATTTTGGATTTGTCTAAAATTGAGGCTAAAGCAGTAAAACTTGTTCGCTCAACATTTGATATCAAACGAGCATTGATAGAGGTTGCAAATATATTACATCCATTAGCAACAAAGAAAAATATCAGAATTATCGTTGATTGTGAGGAAGATTTCGAGGTATATGCAGATTATCAAAAAATTCAACAGATTTTGTATAATTTGGTAAATAATGCAATAAAATTTAGTCCTGAAAATGATGAAGTCGAAATTATTGCTGAAAAATCGAAAAAAATGTTTCGTTTAAAAGTACATGATAATGGGATAGGTATTGATAAAAAATACCATGGCAAAATTTTTGCAAAATTTGTTCAATTAGATAGTGCTTATACGAAGAAAGAAAGTTCTACCGGTTTAGGTTTGACTATAACAAAGGAATTAACTGAATTGCACGGTGGAAAAATATCTATTGTTAGTGAAGTAAATAATGGTTCAACTTTTATTGTTGAAATTCCGTTAATTCAAGAAGATAAATAAAAAAAAACTCTATTAAAAAGAGTTCTTTTTTAGGATATATAACACGACTAGAGAAATTAAGCAATGTATTGTAATTCTTCGTGGTCTTGTTTGCCTTTACCAGCTAATGCAATTGTTAACCATTTGTTGTTGTAGATTTCTTTTGAAAGTCTTACTGTGTTA
>JBNMJS010000063.1:0-10890 GCA_050873965.1 Cyanobacteriota bacterium
ACAAATACCTAACAAATTGTACATAAAAAATTCGACCTTAACGTAATGAACCATCATTGTTTTATTCTGCTTAATACTGAGGTGTTTGAGTGAATTTACTAGCATATTAAAATATCTGTAAATTCACGAGTTCCGAAGTTCAATGCAGAATAATTACTTATGATGTGTGAATGAAGTTCAGGTCGAGAGTTTCTTTCCGCCTCGTTTCTTTGCGGTCAAAGAAATGAGGCATTATAATTTAACAAATTAAATCTATTTTCAAAATAGATCTTTCGCTAATATTTGTACTGTTACGTGAAATTTGTACGATTTATTGCTCAAGATGACAATAATGATACACATTGGAAATGTATAAAAAATATTGAAAATCACAATATAATGTACATTTATATAAACATTACACCAATGAAATGAATTATATATAAAAAAATTATGCTATAATAAAGAAAAAGAGGTACTACTATTGTTAAAAAGAAAATGTAAAATAACGTTCATTTCACACGGTGAAACAATTCATAGCCAAGAAAACAGAATTTCTGACTCTGAAAAATACCCACCATTAACAGAAAATGGACAAGAAGAAATCGCAAGAGTATGCGAATATATCAAAAAACGTGGCGTAAAGAATGATAAAATATTCACCAGTCCAGCGACACGTTGTATTCAAAGTGCAGAAAGCATAAGTAAAATCTTTAAACAAGATTTTACGGTACTAGATAATTTACATACAAGAAAATGTGGAACACTTAACGGCAAAACATACGAAACCATTGCCAAAACATATCCACACGATACACCAACAATAGCAAACATAAATGTTGAAGGCTCTGAATCATTAGAAAAATTCAACAAACGTGTTGTTACTGAAGTAAGACGACTTGTGGAAGAAAACCATAATTCTAGACTAATTGTTGTAACTTATCCAAATGTTATACAAGCAGTTGTTGCTCAAGCATTAAGCATCGCACCAGAAAACCAATATAAAGTATTGATAAAAACTGGTAGCCTTACTCAAATAAGTTTCTTTGATGACTGGGCAAGTTTAATATATTCTGGATACGTTCCACTATAAAAATAATTGAAATTTAAACTTAAAACTGCGTTAATAATTAACGCAGTTTTTTAATTTAGTAAAGAAAAATATATATTAATCTAATGATAGTTGCTTTTGAAAATGAGCATGAAAACTGATACATGCTAACATTTTTACAAAAGTTAATATTTTTTTAAAATCATGAAAACATGCACCAAACATGGTTTTCCATGGTTTAAAACCATGGAAACCATGTGATACTCTCATGTACAGCATGATTAAAATCTGTTATAAAGCGTAATTATTGAATTTGCGTGTACTTGTAACACTCGTAATAATCGTTTACAAACCTCTTGTAATCAATGCCTTAATCCTTATAATGAAATAATAAGGGACAAAACCTTACAGGGTGGCGATTAATAGCTATCGGGATAGTTGATAAATAATAAGAATAATTATTATATAATTTCGGAGGAAAAATTGTTTAGAAGTCGTGATATGGGGAGAGCAGTTGCAGTAAGAAGATGGACTACAACGGCTATCGAGTGTTATAAAAGGGGCTGTAATTGTGAAGGTTGTTTCTACAACGACTTTTTCACAGGTTCTTATCAGAAGTGCCAAATGAAAGCATCAGTTCTAGAACTTGTTAGAGTAATTGGTACACCTGACGTAGATTTACCACAAGTAATTAGCGATTAGGACTTTAAAAATAAACCAAATTGGTTTATACTAGAAGAGGTACATTATTATTGGAGGCATAAATGCACATTCACGTAAATGGTAAAAACATTGAAATCACAGAAGCAATCAAAGCATACGTAAAAGAAAAATTAGGTAAGGTTGCAAATCACTACGATCAAATCACAGCGATTGACGTAATATTAACAGTTATAAAAAACCCTGCAGCTTCAGGCAAACATATTGCAGAAGTTTCTTGCAAACTTAATGGTAAAAACATTCACGTTGAAGAATCAGCTGAATCTATGTATGCAAGTATTGACTTAGTTGCAGATAAATTAGATAGACAAGTTAAGAAATTCAAAGACAAATCTCTTTCTTCTGACAAAGGTTCTATCAGAAACGTTGTAGAAACTAAAGAAGAAGTTGAAGAAGTATAGTTTCTATAAAAATTTTCAAATGACAAAAGAACGGACTTTACAGTTCGTTCTTTTTGTTTGAGTAAAAACTTGATATTCAACAATGTTTATAGTTTAATCGAAATACGGAGTTTTCGGACTCTAGTCTAACGAAAGTAGAATAAACATACTTGAATAAACGAAATATAAAATTAGCGAAATATGCAGGCTTTTGTTACGGTGTAAAAAGAGCCGTTGATACTGTAAAAAAATTAAAAGCCGACAATCCAGACAAAAACATTTATGTACTTGGTGAACTTATCCACAATACACAAGTTATACAAGAATTAGATGCTATGGGGATAAAAACTATTAACGAATTACCAGAAAAGGGTGATGGTACTTGTGTTATAAGAAGTCACGGAGCATCTCCAGAAGTTTTTGAAGATATCAAAAAAGCAGGATTTGAGATAGTTGATTTAACCTGCCTTGACGTTAAAAAAGTTCAACAACAAGCAATAGAACTTGCAAAAGAAGACTATTTCTTGGTAATTGTTGGTAAGCCTGAACACCCTGAAGTTGTTGCAATCAAAGCAAATGCAGAATTATGGAGCAAGAATGTAGTTGTTGCTAGTTCACCAGAAAAATTAAAACCTTATGAAGATAAGATTAAAAAACATAAAAAAGTTGGTGTAGTTGTACAAACAACACAAAGAGTTGAAAATTTAACAAAAATCGTAAACTACTTAATTACAATTTCAAAAGAATTACGCATAAAAAATACAATCTGTTCAAGTACAACAATGCGTCAGAGAGAAGCGAGAGCATTAGCACAAGAAAACGATTTGATTATTGTTGTTGGTTCTAAAAAGAGTGCGAACACAACACACTTAGCAGAAATTTTAAAAGATTCAGCACAAACTATCCATATAGAAAATGATAGTGAATTGAAAAATTATAAAGATATTATTGATAAGGCACAAGATATAGCCGTAACAGCAGGAGCATCAACTCCTCAATCAGTAATCGAAAAAGTTGTAAATGAATTAAAAGGAGGAATATAGAAAATGGTTACAGCCGAAAAAACTATGGATGAATTCGAAAAATTATTAGAAGAATCATTCTCAAAACAACACGCAGTTGCTGATATCGTTGAAGGTACAGTAATGAAGAAAGAATCAGATGGATATTTAGTAAGCGTTAAGGGTGCTAAAATGGAAGCATACTTACCAAACAAAGAATTATCATCTGAAGAACCAACATTAGAAATTGGTGACGAAAAAGAATTTTATGTATTAAAAGAAGAAGATAATGACGATGCAATGCTATTATCATTAAAGAGAATTGCATTTGCTCAAGCTTGGGCACAACTTAATGATGCAAAAATCCAAGGTGATACAATCCTTGCTAAAGTTGTTTCAACTGTTAAGGGTGGTGTTCTTGTTGATGTTGCAGACCTTAAAGGTTTCATTCCATCATCTCAATTAAGAACTGGTGTTCCATTTGACGGTCTTGTAGATACTAAGATTGAAGTTAAGGTTCTTGAAGCAGATCCTAAGAAAAACAAACTTATCTTATCTCAAAGACAAGCAGTTGCTGAACAACGTGACCAAGTAGTTGACAATGTTCTTGCTTCATTAGAAGAAGATTCAGTTGTTAAAGGTACTGTTGTAAGAATTACAGATTTTGGTGCTTTCGTTGACATCAATGGTATTGATGGTTTATTACCAATCTCTGAAATTTCTTGGCAAAGAATTAAACACCCATCAGATGTTTTAACATTAGGTGATACTATCGAAGTTAAAATCATCAAGATTGATACTGAATTAAAGAGAATTTCATTATCATTAAAGAGAATGGGTGAAAATCCATGGCAACAAATCGAAGGTCAATTCGAAGAAGGTCAAATCGTAACTGGTACAGTTAACAAAATTACTACATTTGGTGCTTTCATCAACATCTTCCCTGGTGTTGAAGCATTATTACCAGTTGCTGAAATGAGTAATGAAAATGTTAACCCATTCAACATGTTCAAAGTTGGTGATGAAGTTAAAGTTCTTATTAAGAGATTCACTCCACAAGAACATAGAATTGCGTTAAGCATTAAAGATATTCCAGCTGAAGCGTAAGTTTTAGAAAATATCTATAATAAATTAGACGAGTCGATAAAAATTTTATCGACTCGTTTTATTATTCAATCAGTTAGACTAAACGGCTATATAAAAAAGTGAAAGTTAATCATTTTTGGTAATTATTCTTTTCAATTATTCAGTAATAATACAGGTATGAAATTTGTGAAGTTTTTAAAAATATTGAATAAAAAAATAAATAAGTACGACAAATTCGTACAAACAAACCCTTTTGCACTCCCAAGAAATATAACTGTTGTTTGGGTAGAAGATACACAAACCAAAATCCCACCTAGAAGATAAATTTATAATTTGTCAAATTAAATCTATTTTATAGATCTTTTGCTAATATTTGTATAGCCATATTGCTCAAGATGACGAAAATGGTGTCATACTGAGGCTTTAGCCGAAGTATCTATTAAATCATTAATATTATTCTGGACTGCTTCGTCGTTCATTTCATTCACTTCTCGCAGTGACAGTAAATAAAATATTACGTAACTAAAAATCGGCAATAGCGGAGTGAACCGAGAATGTTAATGAAGCACAATGTCGAATTGTTTGAGTGATTTTGAAACATTAAAAAATATACAAAATCACGAGTTGTGAGACTCAATTGTTGAATTATACTATTCTCGTGTGAACGGAAGCGTCGCCGAGAGTTTCTTTCCGCCTCGTTTCTTTGCGGTCAAAGAAATGAGGCATTATAATTTAACAAATTATATTTATATCTTTGTCAGGCAGAGCCTGACCTACCTTTATTATTATTTTAATAATCTTCAAATTTTATATGCTAAAATTTAAATATGAAAAAATTTTTCATATTTCTAATAAACATCTATCAAAAAATCTCATCATTAACACCATCAAGATGTAGATTTTATCCAACTTGCTCTCAATATACAAAAGAAGCAATTATAAAATATGGTATATTCAAAGGTGGTTGGCTAGGTGTAAAACGTATATGCAGATGTCACCCACTTAATAAGGGTGGATATGATCCAGTTCCATAAATAACAAAAATAGGCAGGTTTGAAACCTGCCTATTATAATTTTATGCAATAAGTCCAAGTTTTAATTTATTTAATTCAGCGAGCTGTGTAGCCCCTACCATTTTATCAGCTTGAACCATACCATTGTCATTCTTCACAGATGATATTTGAGCAACTGTAGAAGAATCTGAAACAGTATTTGCACCATTAATCAAACCAATAGATTGAGTTTCTTGTGTACCCCCAATACTTTTGTTCGATAATTGTGAACCATTGATATTATTTAATGTAGATGAAAAATCATTTCCTGTACCTTCCAAACGATTTAAGTTTTGAGAAGAATTTGAAGCAAGTGTTTGTTGTTTCTTTTGTAATTCAGCCGTTTGCAAACGTTGCTTATCAATACTCAAATTACCGGTCGGAGCAACACCTAATGATTGTAGGCGTCGTATTATTTCTAACAATTCCGTACTTACAGGGTATTGATTTATTGAACTAATTGCTGAAACCATTTCTAGCCCTTACTCTCTACATAACCAATTTGTGATAGGTAAACATAACATCTACACATGATACATGTACCAGAAATTATCAGATTTGTAACGCAAAAATCAAAAAAATAATAAACTTTGTAACATTTCTTAATAAATGGCTCAAATAAAGCAATTATCATGGTTTGAAATACTTTATAAATGTGTAAGGTTAGTTTAGTTTTTAGATAGGTTAATTTATTATGGTAGCAACTCCAATCACAGGCACACAAGGTACTACAACAACTACAACAGTAGCACCAACAACAGTTTCAACAAACAATACAAATACAAAATCAACTGGTTTTGATTATAATTCAATGTTTGGTCCATCAATGGCTAATGATTATTTTGGAAGTCAAGCATTTGGTAACAGCAATATTTTTGCACAACAAACAACAAATACTGCAACTCAACCAACTCAAACAGCACAAATAACGCAAACACTTCCAACAGAAGCAGATTTAACAAATGCAATTGCACAAATTTATGGTACTCCATCAACAATTGGTTCTGCATTACTTCAAAACCACATGTTGCAATCAGCTGAACAAGAACTTGCGTATTATAATACTGCATTAACAAATGCAACTACCCAAGCAACAGTTCCAACAACTCAACAAACAGTAGCACAAACAACAACTCAAACTCAACCAACTGCTACAAATGCTGGTACTCCAACAATGCAAGATTATATGATTGGTTCACAAATTGCTAATCAATTTGCAAATGATATACCATTAGCATCAACTCAAACATCATATACATCAAATGATTATTTCGCTAATCAAACATTTGGACAAAACAACATTCAAAATGTTCAAGTAAATCCTCAAGCTGCAGGTTTATCATACGCAGCATAAGAAAATTTTAACTAAAAACCAAACTAAACTAAAACCTAAATTACTAAACTAAACTTTTTATTTAGCATTATCAAATAGATAATGCTTTTATTTTTTCTTATCTACATATTTTGTTTATGTTAAAATTCTAGTAAGGATATAATCACAAAGAGGGGTAATTTGATGAGTATAACATCATATTTAGGAATAGACGTAGGTTCAGTAACAACTAAATTGGCTGTTGTAGATGAAAAAGGTCAATACATAGATTCTTATATGCTAAAAACAGCAGGTAAACCTGTATTAGCAGTTCAAACAGGTTTAAACAAAATTTTAGAACAAGCAAACGCAGCAAGCAGAGAATATGACATCAAAGGTGTTGGTACAACTGGTAGTGGTAGAAACCTAGCAGGTGCATTGGTTGGTGCAGATATTGTTAAGAACGAAATTACAGCACACGCAGTTGCTGCAGCAACAAATATTCCTGGTGTTCAAACAATTCTTGAAATTGGTGGACAAGATAGTAAAATTATCATTTTAAGAGACGGTATTGTAACAGACTTCGCAATGAACACAGTATGTGCTGCTGGTACAGGTAGTTTCTTAGACCACCAAGCACAAAGATTGAATGTACCTATCGAAATCTTTGGTGAAACAGCATTAAAATCAGAAAACCCTGCAAGAATTGCTGGACGTTGTGGTGTATTTGCAGAAAGTGATTTAATCCACAAACAACAACTTGGCTACCCTGTAGAAGATTTGTTATATGGACTTTGCCAAGCGTTGGTTAGAAACTATTTAAGTAACCTTGCACTAGGTAAAGAACTTTTACCAACAGTATCATTCCAAGGTGGTGTTGCTACAAACTCTGGTATGGTTAAAGCATTTGAAGAAGCATTAGAAACAGAAATCGTTGTACCAGACCATCACCAAACAATGGGTGCCATCGGTGCTGCTTTATTAGCAATGGAAAACCATCAATATACAGAAACCGAAACAACATTTAAAGGCTGGGACGTTGGTAACATGCAATTCCAATCAATTACATGTCAATGTAATGGTTGTTCAAACAACTGTGAAATTATTACTATCGTTGAAGGTGACGAAAAAGTTCATCACGTTGATAAAATCCAAGATATTAAAGGTAATGTTATCGCTCGTTGGGGTGGTACTTGTGGAAGATGGGATATCGGATAATGCCTTGGTTATACCTAATTATTGCAGCAGTATTTGAAGTAGGTTGGCCGGTAGGCTTAAAACTAGCACAAACTCCATCAATTATAAAATACTTGTGGATTGCTTTTGCGATTATTGCAATGGCATTAAGTGGGTATTTTTTATATTTAGCACAAAAAGATATTCCAATCGGTACAGCATATTCTATTTGGACAGGAATAGGTTCTATTGGAACATTCCTTGTTGGAATAGCATTTTTCCATGACACATCAAGTTTGATTAGATTCTTAGGCATATTACTAATTTTGTCAGGAATTATAATCTTAAAAATCTGTCACTAACTTATAATCTAATTTGAAAAATAAACAATTTAATTACAAAACTTAAACATGTACTTGCAATATTGTTATTTTTCAATTAGGATAAGAATTGAGCGTTATAATACGCTAACTTTTGTACTAGTTAAAATAAGGAATAGCAAAAATGAATCCTATAATCGCAGAATTAGAAAATCAATATAAGAAAGAAAATATTCCTGATATGAATCCTGGTGATACAGTAAAAGTATTTGTTAGAATTGTAGAAGGTAACAAAGAAAGAATTCAGGCATTCGAAGGAACAGTTATTAAAGAACATGGTGCTGGAATCAACAAAACTATTACAGTTAGAAAAGTATTCCAAGGTATCGGTGTAGAAAGAGTATTCTTACTAAACTCTCCACGTATCGATAAGATTACAGTTCTTAGACGTGGTGACGTAAGACGTTCTAAATTATATTACTTAAGAGAACGTTCAGGTAAGGCAACTCGTATTAGAGAAAAAATTGAAAAAAGATAAGTTACATATTCATTGGTATCCAGGGCATATTGCAAAAGCCGAACGAGCATTAAAAGAGAAATTGAATCTCGTTGATGTCGTTATAGAGGTTTTAGATGCAAGGTTACCAATAAGCAGTAGTTATAACGACATAAAGAAGCTTTTGGGTGATAAACCAAGGCTTCTTTTGTTGAATAAATCTGATTTAGTTATCCCAGAAGAAATTAAATCATGGATTAAAATTATTCAAGAACGCAATAATTGTCCAGTATTAACAATCGACACTAAAACAAACCGTAATTTTCAGATTATAGAAAAGAAAGTTTTGGAATTGAGTGAACCACGCATTCAAGCATTAATGGCAAAAGGTTTGCTAAGACGTCCAGCAAGAGTTGTTGTAGTTGGTTTGCCAAATGTTGGTAAATCAAGCATTATCAACAAACTTACAAAATCATCTAAGACAAAAACTGGTGCAAAAGCAGGTGTAACAAGGCAACAACAATGGGTAAGAATTAACCCTAATATCGACTTGTTAGACACTCCAGGGATTATCCCAATGAAACAAGAAGACCAACAAAGAGCAAAGAAATTAGCATTTGTAAACTCTGTATCAGAAAATGCATATTCTCCAGAAATGGTGTCAAAAGAACTTATTGAACTAATTTCTGCAAACCAAAAATATTTATCAAAATTCAAAGAATACTACAATATTGATGATGACAAAGAATTGTCACTAGAAAACATAGCATTCAGTAGAAACTGGTTAGTATCAGGTGGAGAGGCTGACACAGAACGTAGTGCTCAATACATGCTAAGAGATTTCCGAGATGGTAAAATCGGAAAATTTATTCTAGACAATATTGAAGATTATACAGAAACAACTGAAATTTAGAACCAAGAAGTATCTTTTTTACAACCAAGTTCTTCTTCCAATTCAGTCATGAATCCTTTTCTTGTCATGTCATAAGTAATTGGAGTGATAGAAATCTTATTATTTCTAACTGCTGCAATATCAGTTTTTGCATCTTCTGGTTCATTAATTAATTCACCAGCCATCCAATAATAAACTTTACCACGTGGATCAACACGTCTTTCATATGTATCAGTAAACATTCTTCTACCAAGTTCAGTTACTGCAACACCTGCAATATCTTCTTTATCAAGACCAGGAACATTTACATTCAAAACTGTTTTAGGTGGAATTTTATAATTTTCAAGTCTTTCAATCATTGTTGCAACAAACTCTGCTGCAAGCGTAAAGTCTTCATATTCAGTTCTAAGACTTGCTAACGAAACTGCAATACTAGGAATCCCTAATAATGCACCTTCCATAGCACAACTAACTGTGCCTGAATACAAAATATCACCACCAAGATTTGGACCATGATTTATACCAGAGATAACCAAATCAGGAAGTTCATTGTTTGCAAGAATAGCATTGACTGCGATTTTAACACAATCACCTGGAGTACCTGTTGTCATCCAACAACGTTTTGCACCATATTTTGCATCAACTTCTTCTACACGTAACGGTGTATGAAGAGTAAGTGAATGCCCTGCTGCACTACGTTCTCTATCAGGAGCAACTACATACACATCATAACAAGGTGATAATGCTTCAATTAATGCTCTGATACCATTGGCTAAAATTCCATCGTCATTAGATAATAAAATATTCATGCTATTCCTCTCAAAATAAAGTAGTTTTCAGTATATACAATTTTTTTAGAAAAATCAATATAGTAAATAATGTATATTATATATTTAATGAATTTTTCAATAATTTCTAATAATATTGAAAAAGACAGGTTGTAGCACCTGCCTTTTTACAACTATATTTCCTACCGCTATCGGTTTACAAGTTATCAAAATGGAGTATCATCATCCTCAATAGTAGCTTCATTTATCGCCATTGCAATTTTATGAGGATTTCTAAATATAGCTCCTAAATCATCGGCTTTACTTTGGAAGTTACCAATTCTTTTAGCAGAACCGTCTTTAATTGAATTAGTAATATGTTTTAATGCACCAGGAACTTCGTCCATTAAAATATTCACTAATTCATTATCAAAGCCAGCACCTTGAAGAGTAGAAATTGATTCATTATATTCTTCAAAAGAAGACAACATTGGTTTTTTGTTATATTCACGTAATTTGTCAATATCTAAGCCATCTTCTGGCGCGAGCATAGCCATCATATTTTCAAGAGAAACATCTTCTTCTGAGAATACAACTTCGCCATTCTTTTCTTTTCCTTGAACGCCAGCAGTTTTGCCGAATTCAGCACCCATTAGAC
>JBNMJS010000064.1:0-10772 GCA_050873965.1 Cyanobacteriota bacterium
ATACCTGCTTTAGAGAAGATGTCTTCAATCTTACCGATAGCAACTACTTCTCCACCAGATTCTTTTACTCTGTCAAGTAAAGTTTCTCCTGTTGGTTCAACAGAATAGTCACGTCTATCTTTACCAATTCTAGTAGGTTTTCCGTCAATAATTTTATATGGTCTAGCAATTACTCTTGATACGTGGTAATTACCTTCATCTAAAAGACGTCTAGCAATACGACACCATTCATACAATGTTTCAAGAGGTATCATATCTGTATCAAGTGCGATTTGGAATACACTATCAGCACTTGTGTAAACGATAGGGAATTTTGTTTTGTGGTGTTCTTCATTTAATTCTTCAATGATAGCAGTACCACTAGCAGGTTTGTTTGCTAAAATTCCACCACATTTTGTTTCTTCAATGAATTTGTCTATTAATTCTTTTGGGAAACCATTAGGGAATGTAGAGAATGGTTTTTCTGATACTAAACCGGCAATTTCCCAGTGACCAGTAGTTGTATCTTTCCCTTTTGATTTTTCTTGCATAGTTCCATATTGTCCGATTGGATTTGGAACATTTTCAATACCTTCAAAGTCTTGAATTTTACCTAATCCTAATTTTGCCATATTTGGAGCTTTTAGTCCTTTGTTGAAATGACAAACATTTCTAAGAGTATTGCATTCTGCAATATCATTAAATTCTGCGTGGTCTGGCATTGCTCCGATGCCCATTGAATCAATAACTACAATAATTGCTCGTTTCATAATTTACCTTCTTCTCTTTATTCTGCCACTGTATTAAATATTCTGTCGCCAGCATCACCCATACCAGGAATGATGTAGCCTTTTTCGTTTAATTTTTCATCTACTGCTGCTGTAATAATTTCTACATCAGGGAATTCTTTATGAATTAATTCTATTCCTTGTGGAGCAGCAATTATATTGATACATTTTATATTTGATAATGGAATTTGTTTATCTGCGTACAATCTGATTGCTTCAAGCATTGAATTACCTGTTGCAAGCATTGGATCTGTTATGTAAACGTAGAATTTCTCTGGATTTGGTGTTGCCATAGGAACTTTATTATAATACCAAACTGGTTTTAGAGTTTCTTCATCTCTATACATACCAATGTGTCTAATACAAGCATCTGGTAAAATATCAATCGCTTCATCTGTAAAAATTAGACCGGCTCTTAATATTGGTGAAATGATAATCTTTATATCACTTGCAATATCTTTTGATACAAATTTTGTTAATGGTGTTTCAATTTCTTTATCAACAAGTGGTAAATTTTTTGATGCTTCATATAACAAAACCCTAGTAATTTTTCTTGCTGCAATTCTAACTCCTTGACTATCCGTATTTTTATTACGCATAGTGCATAAACTTTGACAAATTACAGGATTTTTAATCACTTTAACATTTTTCATAACCATATTATTCTTTTCCTTTATACTTGTCTAAAATAACTTTTATATTATTCATGTTTCCTTTTGAATTTTGAAGCCAACCATCTGTATAGTTGATAAAATTATTAACATCTGTGTTCGTTTCAATTATAGACGGGTTTTGAATTTCATTCAATTCTGTTCCAAAATTTGATACAGAATATATAATACTCATTAGTTTTTGGTACATTTGATATAATAAACTCCAACAATCTCTCAAACGTTTTGGACGTTCAACAACGATGTAAGTATTATTATTTACAACTAATTCTTTTGTTACGTGTTTGTTAGATGATGGTGGAAATAATTCTAAGGATTTTGAACCACCTAGACCACTAAATTCAACAGTTGCAACTGTTCCTTCTTGTATATGAATAGATTTGTTTGTTATTTTGAATTTTACAACAACTTCGTCATCGTTTATAATTTTTGTTTTAGTGACATATCCTACTGGTATTCCCATAAGATTGACTGGAGAACCAACAATTAGCCCATCAACATCAGGCATATAAATTTTATGTGTTTCAAAAGAATTTTCGTATCTGTTTAATACGAGTATTCCAATAGATATAAACACCACTACAATTAGGAACCAGATGCCAATTTCAATACGTCTAAGTTTTGAAGTACGGCTTTTTCTTTCATGTTTTTCCATACAACAATTTTAGCAAAAATTTCGGCTTTCAACAAGCAAAAATTTATTTTTCTCTACACATTTCACGTAATTTTTTTAGTTGGTCACGAATTTCTGCTGCTCGTTCAAAATCAAGGACTTTTGCTGCTTTATGCATATCTTTTTCAAGTTTATCAATGAGTTTAGGTAAGTTCTTTTTATCTATACCCATATCAACCATTTCTTCAGCAACAATGTCTTCTAGGCTTCTATAACTTTCAACCAAAGATAATAAATTGTTTTCAATTGGTTTTTTGATTGTTTGAGGAATGATACCATATTTTTTATTGTACGCCATTTGTATTTCACGTCTTCTATTCGTTTCATCAATTGCTTTTTGCATTGAATCAGTTATTTTATCAGCATACATAATAACTTCACCACAAGAATTTCTAGCAGCACGACCGATTGTTTGGATTAAACTTGTTTCCGAACGTAAAAATCCTTCTTTATCAGCATCCATAATCGCAACAAGTGAAACTTCAGGTATATCAAGCCCTTCTCTTAATAGGTTTACACCAATCAAAACGTCAAATTCACCAAGTCTTAAATCTCTCAAAATTTCGACTCTTTCCATTGATTTAACTTCACTATGCAAATATCTTACTCGAATACCCTCTTGCAAGAAGTAATCACATAGATCTTCTGCCATACGTTTTGTTAATGTTGTTATTAGGACTCTTTCATTTTTCTCAACACGTTTTTCTATTTCTTTAATTAAATCAGGAATTTGGCTATCAATTGGTCTGATATGAATTTTAGGATCAACAAGTCCTGTTGGTCTAATAATTTGTTCAACAATTCGAGAAGATGTTGATGTTTCAAACTCAGATGGTGTAGCAGATATATAGATTTTTTGTCCAACTTTTGCAAAAAATTCATCATTGGTTAAAGGTCTATTATCTCTAGCACAAGGTAATCTAAAACCATAATTTATTAAGGTGTCTTTTCTTGCTCTATCTCCGTGTGACATACCTTTTAATTGAGGTAATGTTACGTGAGATTCATCTATTACAGTTAAGAAATCACCTCTGAAATAATCAAGTAATGTTGCAGGAGCACTACCTTCTGGACGTCGTTCAATAATTCTTGAATAATTTTCAATTCCAGAACAATATCCCATTTCTTTAATCATTTCAATATCATATTTTACACGTTGTTCTAGTCTTTGTGCCTCTAATATTTTGTTTTCATCATACAATTCAGTTAATCTGTTTTGTAGTTCTGCTCTAATTAGTGCAATCGTTTCTTCTTCGTTTTCATCGTATGAAAGGTAATGTACGGCAGGATAAATAATTGTCTTTTCTGGTATTTCAACAATTTCACCAGAAACAGGATCAATTTTTACAATTTTTTCGATTTCATCACCAAACATACAAATTCTAGTAACAATTTTTTCATAAGCCGGCATAAGTTCTACCACATCACCTCTTGCTCTGAATGTAGAATGTTCTAGCGTTAAATCATTTCTTTTATATTGAATACTTACTAAGTGTTTAAGTAATTCATCTCTATCTATTTCATCACCAACATTTAGTTCAATAGAACCTTTAAAATAGTTTTCTGGAAGTCCTAAGCCATATATGCAACTTACAGAAGCAACAATTATTACGTCATTTCTTTCATACAAACTTCTTGTTGTGTTATGTCTTAATCTGTCGATTTCTTCATTGATACTTGCTGATTTTTCAATGTATGTATCTGTTCTTGGAATATACGCTTCTGGTTGATAGTAGTCATAATAACTGATGAAATATTCTACAGCATTGTCAGGAAATAATTCTCTAAATTCATTGTATAACTGTGCAGCAAGTGTTTTGTTATGAGCAATTATAAGTGTTGGTTTTTGGATTTTTTCAATCACATTAGCAATTGTAAAGGTTTTACCAGAACCAGTAATACCTAATAGTGTTTGTGCATCATATCCAGAATTGATGCCATCAACCAATTCTTTTATTGCTTTTGGCTGGTCACCTGCTGGGCCATATTTAGAATTTATTTTGAATTTTCTATCCATAACAAAATTATACAACATTAAGTATTTTTGTCATATTTGTATGTTATTTTGTTTGTAGAATTTCTAAAAGTTTGCTATGTATTGTTTCTATTGATTTAGAACCATCTAAAACTTTTACTCTTTCAGGTTCTTGTTTAGCAATTTCTAAATAACCATTCCTTACACGTTTGAAAAATTCTATGCCGGCAGATTCCATTCTATCTTTGTTTTTGCCAACTCTTTTTTGAGCAGTATCAATATCTATATCAAAGATAAATGTTAAATCTGGTTTTAAACCACTTGTGGCAATGTTATTTAACATTTTTATTTGTTCAATATCAAGTTCTCGTCCGTAACCTTGATATGCAACTGTTGAATCTGTGTGTCTGTCGCATAATACAATTTCACCTCTTGCAACAGCAGGTTTGATTATTGTATCTACGTGTTGAGCCCTATCTGCTAGAAATAAGAAAGATTCGCAAACAGGTGATACTTCTCCATCATAATTAAGTAATATTTCTCTTAATTTTGTACCTAAACCTTTTGCTCCAGGTTCACGTGTCAAAAGAACTGTTCTACATTGTTTTTCAAAATAATCTTTTAACATTTCTATTTGTGTTGTTTTGCCACAACCATCTGTACCTTCAAATGTTATAAACAATCCTTTTTCCATTATTGTAACCTCTTCCATTCTTTTGAAACTTTTTCTAAAACTTGTTTTGTATCGCCTTTATTCAACAATATTGTTTGAACAGCAGTATTGATTAATAAATTTATATCTTTTTGATTATTTTTTTGTCTTAATACCGGTTGAACTTTTGTTATTTGTTTTGCACTATATTTTCTTGCTCTTGCCATTACGTCTTTATCTGAGTTGTAGAACTCATCTTGTAGGGCGTATTTGTTAGTTGAAATAACGTTTGTTCTTTTAGCCAATTTTAATTGGTTTTCTTTGTTTGTTAAATATAGACAAAAATCTAATGCTTCTTTTTTATTTTTTGCTTTTACTGGTATGATAAAATTCATCAATGAAAAATCATTCTGTCCCAATTCACCAACAATTTGAGGTGCTACTTCTGTATTTTTATATACATTAGGAGCATTATCTTTAATCATAGATAAGAAGTTTGCTCCACCTTGAAAGAATACAACGTTTTCTGACATGTATTTTTCTAATGCTTCTTGATGTGTTTGAGTAATACTTTCAGCTGGTATTAATTTGTTTTGATAAAGTGATTTGTACATATCAAAAACTTGAACACTTTTGTTTGATGCGATATTTTCTGTTGAATTTATACCATACTTATTTAGTATTTTTAGCATTGTGTCATTTTCTGTTATTGTTGGGAAATATGTATAACTATTAGTATTTTTCTTTATAATTTTTGATATACTTGCTAAATCATTATATGTTTTTGGCAACTGTTTTAAACCTGATTTTTGGAATAATGATTTATTGTATATAGTTACAGCAGATGTTGCATACCAAGGTATAGCAAATAGTTTGCCATTATATTTTAGTGAATCAACAATATCTTTATTGAATTCTGTTAGTTTGTCTTCTGGAATATATTCTAATGCTCCTTTTTGAGCAAGAATAGAAGAAAAATCAGGGTTTAAGTTTACTAAATCAGGTGGATTGTTACTTAATATTGATGCCAATGTACGTTTTTCACCCTCAGAGAATGGTACATCAATCCATTTTATTTTTATATTTGGGTGAGTTGTTTCATATTCTGAAATTATTCCATTGATATAATCAGAAAAATTACTCATTTGTAATGTCCAAAAAACAACTTCTGTTTTGTTAGATTGAACGTTTTTATTAGAACCAATGTAAGCAAAAAATAGACCAATAATTATTAAAAATACGTATAAAAATTTCTTCATGTTGATATAATATTAACTCCCTAAACAACTAATATTACCACGTATAAATAACTATTGCAATAAAACTTATGTTTATTCTTCATTCAAGCTTAATACAGCCATAAATGCTTCTTGTGGAACTTCAACTTTACCTACTGCTTTCATACGTTTTTTACCACGTTTTTGTTTTTCTAACAGTTTACGTTTTCTTGAAATGTCACCACCATAACATTTATCAAGTACACTTTTTCTTAATGCTTTGATATTTGTTCTAGCGATTACTCTTCCACCGATTGCCGCTTGAATAGGTACTTCAAACATTTGTCTTGGGATAATGGTTTTTAATTTTTCTGTTAATTTTTGACCTATGTAGAATGCACTATCTTCGTGACAGATTACAGACAATGCATCAACCACTTCGCCAGCAAGCATAACATCTAGTTTTACAAGTTTTGAACGTTTGTAATCAACAAATTCATAATCTAAACTTGCGTAACCTTTTGAACGTGATTTTAATTGGTCATAAAAATCAGTAATTACTTCTGATAAAGGTATATGATAGATTAAATCAGCCCTTACTTTGTCAATATAATTCATATTGATAAAGATTCCTCGTTTTGTTTGAGCCAAATCCATCAAAGTACCAACGTATTCGTTTGGTGTAATAATAGATACTTTTACATAAGGTTCTTCTATGTAATCACGATATTGTGCTGCTGGTAAATTCGCAGGGTTATCAATTTCTATTACTTCACCGTTTGTTTTATGAACTTTATAAATTACAGATGGTGCAGTTGTTACGATTGATAGATTGTATTCTCGTTCCAATCGTTCTTGTGCAATTTCCATGTGTAACATACCTAAGAAACCACATCTGAAACCAAATCCTAATGCAGATGATGTTTCAGGTTCAAAAGTGATACTACTATCACTTAATTTCAATTTTTCTAATGCTTCTTTTAATTCATGATAGTCTTCGTTATCAACTGGATAAAGACCAGAAAATACCATTGGTAAGGCTTCTTTATAACCTGGAAGAGCCTCTTGTGCAGGATTTTCAACATTTATAATTGTGTCACCAACAAATCTTGTTATTTCTTTTATAGAACCAGCAAAATATCCAACATCACCACAGGTCAATTCTTTTACAGGAACTCTGTGAGGTGTTAAATATCCAAGTTCTATGACTTCATATTCTTTACCAGAAGCCATAAATTTGATTTTGTCACCTAAGTGCATTTTCCCATCAACAATTTTGAAGAAACAAAGTGTTCCTAAATATGGATCATAAGCACTATCAAAAACCAACGCTCTTAAAGGTTTTTCTGTAGTGTCTTCTGGTGGTGGCATAAAGTTTACAATTGCTTCAAGTACTTCTTCAATATTTTCACCAGTTTTTGCACTTACAGGAATTGCCATTTCAGCATCAATTCCTAAAACTTCTTCTATTTCAGCCTTAACACCTTCTACATCAGCAGATGGTAGATCAATTTTGTTAATAACTGGAATTATTTCAAGATTTTGTTCTGCTGCAAGGTAAACATTTGCTAGTGTTTGTGCTTCTACGCCTTGTGTTGCATCAACGATTAGTAATGCACCTTCACAAGCAGCCAATGAACGAGAAACTTCATAAGAAAAATCTACGTGACCAGGGGTATCAATAAGGTTAAGGATATAGTCCTTACCATCATTTGCTTTATAATTCATTCTAGCAGCATTAAGTTTGATTGTGATACCACGTTCACGTTCAATATCCATTGTATCAAGCAATTGATTTTGCATATCACGTTGTGCAATAGTACCAGTTGCCTCTAACAATCTATCTGCTAGTGTAGATTTGCCGTGGTCAATGTGGGCGATTATACAAAAATTTCTAACATTCTCTCTATATTTCATAATTACATTATATTATAAACATACGTATCTACGAAATTTTAATCAAATAGTCCGTTAGCATTTGCTTGAATAAACAAAATTACTGCAATAGCAACAATCGCTGTGATAAATAAAAACCATAAAATATTCAAAACAGTTTCACTTAAAGCAGAGAAAAATCCTTCTTCGCTTTTTTTAGGTTTTCTATATGCTGGGTCAACCCATTCACCACAGTTTTTGCATTTTTTAGCATCATCCGGTATTTCACTTTTACAAAATGGACAAAGCATTGTTTACTCCTTAAAAAAATAATTAACTATTACATTTAGAGTATCATATTATTATATTCATTGTAAAGCGATTTTATAAATTTGTTTCAGTAGTGTAATCTTTTCCACCAACAGATTTATATAATGATATTGTAGAAATAATGTAATTTATTTTTGAATTTACTTCTTCTTTGTTTACTATTAATAGGTTTTGTTCAGATTTTAGTTTTGCTAAGTCTGATAATGCACCAATTGTATTTTGTTCAGAAGATAAAGAATATTTCATTTTTTCTAGATTATCTTTTTCAATATCTCTGTCCATTTTTCTTTTTGATAATTTTGCATTAGACATAGCATCATTCACTTCTTGAAGCGATGTTAAAATTGTTTTGTTATACAATTCTACGGCTTTTTGATATTCATATTTCATATATCTTACTTTTGCCATTTTTGCACCACCAGAGAATAAATCAAAGTTAGGTGCGATGCCTGCCAATGAACGGAAAGTATTTGGTGCAAATATTCTATCTAGATAGAATGAATTGAAACCTATTTCACCAAAGATATTTATTTTAGGTAAAATTTCTCTACGTGCAACTCTTACATCAAGACCTGTTTTCTTTATGTAAAATTCAGATTGAATAATATCTGGTCTATATTGTATTATTTCTGAACCTATTTGTAGAGGTATATCAAAGGTCTTCACTTCGTTATATGGACTATGCTTAATGTTAGCAATTGTTCTATCTCCAAGATAAACTTTTAATTGGTTTGTCAAAACTTCTTTTATGTCATTTAGACTGTCTAATTCGTTTTCAAGTACGAATAATTGTTGTTTTTCGTTTAGTACTTGAGGTAAAGGACACATACCGTCTTTGTATTGTTTTTCTGTTAAAAGAACAACAGTTTTTTGTATATCAACTAATTGATTTTGTAATCTAATTAATTCATCTGTTTTAATCAAATTGTAGTAGTTACTAGCAAAAGCAGATGTCATGCTTATATAAGTAGCACGTTCGTTTTGTGCAATAATATCTTTTTGTCTTTTTGCACTTTTTGTTGCTAAATAGTTTTTACCCCACAAATCTAGTTCGTAAGTCATTGTTAATGGTAAAACATAGTTTGGTTGGCTATATGTGTTAACAGTCATTCTACCAAATCTTAAATCACCTGAGTTAAACATTTCTGAATATTCAGGTGTAAAACCAACATGTGGTAATTGATTAGCAAACATCATTTTTACAGTTTCTTGTGCTTGTTTTGTTTTTAAGTTTGCTATTTTTAAATCTTGGTTATTTTTATAAACATCTTGTAAATATGATGATAAAATATCATCGTTATATTTATCCCACCATTTTAAGTTTAAGTATTCAATATGTTTGTCTGTTTCTGGTTGTTTACCTTTCGCAAATGTAGGAACTGCCGTTACAACAAAGGCAAACAATATCATCAATATTGCTAAATTAATCTTTTTCATTTTGCTAACCTCTTTGTTATCATAATAACACAAAATTATTTTTGTAAACTCGTATAATATTAAAAAATAATTAAGTGTCTATTCTTAATTTTAATAATATTGTATAATATGTTTAAGAAAAGAAAAGGAGAGTGTAAATGTCAAATCCTGTATTAAATGAAAACTTTGTTGCAGGGAATTCTGCAGATAGAGTTATTACTGGTCAAACAATGACTGTTAATGGTACATTAGACAAGACTATGTTGTTGTTCTTGTGTGCATTATTACCTGCAGCTTATACTTGGCAACAGTTTACTGCTGGTTTTACGGATAAGGCTGGCATGTTAATGACTGTTGGTGCAATTGTTGGTTTTATTGCTGCATTGGTGGCTAGTTTTACGAGAAATAAAATTTTTGTTCCAGTTTATGCCGTATGTGAAGGTTTATTTTTGGGTGGTATTTCTGCTGTATTTAATGCTGCTTATCCAGGAATAGTTATTCAAGCAGTACTTGCAACATTTGCTGCAATGTTTACTATGCTTGCATTGTATAGATTGAGAGTTATTCAATGTACTGACAAATTTAGAAGTGTTATTTATATTTCAACAATATCAATCGCTGTATTGTATTTGATACAATGGATTGCATCTTTCTTCCATTATAGTATCCCTGCAATATTTGGTGCTGGTACTATTGGTATCGGTTTTAGTGTAATCGTTGTTGGTATTGCAGCATTGAACTTGATTTTAGATTTTGATTTTATCGAACGTGGTGCTCAAAATATGTTGCCAAAAGATTATGAATGGTTTGGTGCATTTGGTTTGATGGTTACTTTAGTTTGGTTGTATGTTGAAATGCTAAGATTATTGGCTAAATTGAGAGATAGATAAAGATTATTTTATAAAAATGAATTTTTATGATTGCATAGCAGGGTTTGATATTTTATCAAACCCTGTTGTTTTTAGGTTAAATGTAGGTTGGGCATACTTGCCCAACAATAAATATAAATTTAATTTCTCATTATCTTGTCGGCACAAGCGAATTTTTGGTAGGGCGTAAGCCAGTAACTAGGAGCAAAACCACGCTTTTGCGACTAGCCAAATAATTCAAGAAGAAAACGAAAATAATAATATGACAAATTAAAAATTTGAATAGATGATGAAATAAGTTGTAGGGTGCATGCAATGCACCAATTG
>JBNMJS010000065.1:0-10335 GCA_050873965.1 Cyanobacteriota bacterium
AAATATAACAAATATCACATAACTAAAAATCGGCAATAGCGGAGTGAACCGAGAATGTTAATGAAACATAATGTCGAACTGTTTGAGTGATTTTGAAACATTTAAAAATATACAAAATCACGAGTTGTGAGACTCGATTGTTGAATTATACTATTCTCGTGTGAACGGAAGCGTCGCCGAGAGTTTCTTTGTGTAACGTTTCTTTGCGGTCAAAGAAATGTTGCGAGACAAATAAACTAATTAAAAATTTATATTTATATTTTTATCAGGCAGAGCCTGATTTACAATTAGTTAAATAAATTCTACTATTTATAATTTAACAAAATTAATATTATTTCTTGAAATCTTAATTTTTCATTAAGAATTTAATAATTAATAAAATTTTGGTATAGAGTAGATATTGTAAATAAGATATTTATTTAAAGGAGGATTTATAAAATGAGTATTAAACCGTTAGCAGACAGAATTGTTATTAAAGTTATTGAAGATACAGAACAAACTTCAGGTGGTATTTTTATTCCTGATAGTGCAAAAGAAAAACCACAAAAAGGTGAAGTTGTAGCAGTTGGTCTTGGTAAAGTTGGCGAAAACGGCGAAAGAGAACCAATGGATGTAAAAGTTGGTGACGTTATTTTATATGCAAAATATGCTGGTACTGACATCAAAATGGATGGTGTTGAATACAAAATCTTATCAGTAAAAGATGCATTGGCTGTTTTAGCATAATTGGTTAATATGCAAAATTCTGAAATTTATTCAGAATAATATAAGGAATTATTTAAAGGAGAAAATAAAATGGCAAAACGTATAGTATTTGAAGAAGAAGCAAGAAAAGCTCTTCTTAGAGGTATTGATGCAGTTGCAGATGCAGTAAAAGTTACACTTGGACCAAAAGGTCGTAACGTAATCTTGCAAAAGAAATTTGGCACACCTCAAATCGTTAACGATGGTGTTACTATCGCTAAAGAAATTGAACTTCAAGATGGTCTTGAAAATTCAGGTGCTCAATTATTAAAAGAAGTTTCATCAAAGACAAATGATGTTGCTGGTGATGGTACAACAACAGCATCTGTACTAGCACAAGCAATCGTTAGAGAAGGTTTGAAAAACTTGACAGCAGGTGCTAACCCAATGTCAATGAAACGTGGTATTGATAAAGCCGTTGAAATCGGTGTCGAAAAAATTAAATCAACTGCAAAATCTGTTGATACAAAAGCAGGTATCGCTCAAGTTGCTACAATTTCTGCTGGTAACAACCCAGAAATCGGTAACTTAATCGCTGAAGCAATGGATAAAGTTGGTCACGATGGCGTCATTACTGTTGAAGAATCAAAATCTTTCGGTACTAACCTAAAAGTTGTTGAAGGTATGCAATTCGACAAAGGTTATATTTCACCATATTTCGTAACAGATGCAGAAAGAATGGAAGCAGTATTAGAAGATGCTTATGTTCTATGTGTTAACAAGAAAATCAACTTAATCTCTGATTTGGTACCTGTATTGGAACAAGTTGCTAGAGATGGTCGTTCATTATTGTTAATTGCAGAAGACGTTGAAGGTGAAGCATTGGCAACATTAGTTGTTAATACTATGAGAAAAGTATTAAGAGCAGTTGCTGTTAAGGCTCCTGGATTTGGTGATAGAAGAAAAGCAATGCTTGAAGATATCGCTATTTTGACAGGTGGTCAAATGTTTACTGAAGAACTTGGTATCAAGTTAGAAAACATTACTACAGATATGATGGGTAAAGCTAAGAGAGTTACTGTTACTAAAGATGAAACTACAATCGTTGTAGGTGATGAAACTAAAGCTAACGTAGCTGAAAGAGTTAAACTTATCAAGAAACAAATTGAAATGTCTGATTCTGAATATGATAAAGAAAAACTTCAAGAACGTATGGCTAAATTGTCAGGTGGTGTTGCAGTTATTGAAGTTGGTGCTGCTACTGAAGTTGAATTAAAAGAAAGAAAATTGAGAATCGAAGATGCATTGAACGCAACAAGAGCTGCTAATGAAGAAGGTATCGTTCCTGGTGGTGGCGTAATGTTAGTAAGAGTTCAACAAGAACTTGAAAGCAAAATCAATGACATCAATTTTGATTCAGATGATGAAAAAATGGGTTATAAAATCTTGACAGCAGCATTAGATATGCCATTGAGAGCAATCGCTTATAACGCTGGTGCAAAATCTGATGTTGTAGTTGACAACGTAAGAAGTGGTAAAGATGCTTATGGTTATGATGCATTACTTTACAGATATACTGATATGTTCGAAGCTGGTATTGTTGACCCTGCTAAGGTTACACGTTCAGCTCTTGAAAATGCTGCATCAGTTGCATCTATGTTGTTAACAACTGAAGCTGCTGTTGTAGATATTCCAGAAGAAAAAGCAGCTGCTCCTGATATGTCATCTATGGCTGGCATGGGTGGTATGGGCGGTATGATGTAGTTTTTACATCGTATGCTTTTATACAAATATTTGGGTGTGGTTTTATACCACACCCATTTTTTATATTAAATAATTTTTACGAGATAAAAGTATGTCAGGTATAGTCTGACATTGTTATTTTGTAATCATCGTATTTATTTTTTCAATAACATTTTGTGGTTTTATTGCACGCATAAATGATTATATTTTATGCAAATATGTATAATAAATTGCTTTGTAGAATCTTGGTCTAAATAAGAAAAATGGTCTATATTGTATATATTTTAATAATGAAACAAGTTGATTGATTTTTGTCCATTTGAATAACTCTTGTTTTGATAGTTTCCAAGGTGTTAATTGTAAATATTTAAAATAATAATTTCTATGATAACTGAAAGAACCATAATGCCAAGGTTTTTTCTTTGCAACATAATGAATTACTCTCGGGTTACTTGTATAACTAGAACGATTTGTAAAGTTACTAGATTGAACATTCCATTCATCATTAACTATTTCAATACGGTTTTTTAATACTTCATTTATTATTTCTTGGTCACCAACTTTGATTGTTTCAATATGTTCTTTTGTCCAATCATAAAATTGTTGTTCGATGTTTTCTTGTCGTATTTTGTTTAAATCCATAACTATCATTCCAGCATTGATATAGTTCGGATTTATTTTTAGCATTTTTTTGTTAATATCTTTTACACCTGCAATAATATTGTTGTGTAAATCTATATTAAATAATTCTTTAAGGCTAGAATTTACTATTACATCACAATCAAAGTAAATAATTCTATCTACATTTGGTAGTAAAGTTGTTAGTCTTAGACGATAGTATGTTGCAATTGAAATATATTTATGTGTTGCGACTTTTTTATAATCTTCAAACATAGATTCATCAATTTGTACAAATTCGATATGACAATTTTTTATAGTTTTAAGTTCGTTGATTTTTGATTTGTTTTCATCTGAAATACCACCATCAAGTATATAAAAATTTATATTTTCGTCTTGTTGAGAATTAGCCAGTACAGATGCAATTACTACTCCTGCATATTTTGCATAATTGTTGTCACAAGCCAAACATACGTTAATTTGATTATCCATACTATAATTCTCCATTCTATTTAATATATAGATATTATAATATATTGATTTATTAATCAATCTTATAATATTTTTATCCGTTATTGAAAATCAATTTTTAGCAATGTAAAATATTAGTGTAAAATTGACACTAAAATATAAATAGGACATTTTGTATGAACAAAGAAAATATTAGAAACATAGCGATTATCGCTCACGTTGACCATGGTAAAACTACATTGGTTGACTGTATGCTTAAACAGAGTGGTGTATTTAGAGATAACCAACAAGTTCAAGAACGTGTATTAGATAGCAATGATTTAGAAAAAGAACGTGGTATTACAATTCTTTCAAAAAACATTTCAATCAACTACAAAGATATTAAAATTAACGTTATTGATACCCCTGGTCACGCAGATTTCGGTGGCGAAGTTGAACGTGTATTAGGTATGGTAGATGGTGCATTGCTTATTGTTGATGCTGCTGAAGGTCCAATGCCTCAAACAAGATTCGTATTATCTAAGGCTTTGGAATTAGGTATCAAAATTATTGTTGTATTGAACAAAATTGATAAACCAGCAGCTGATCCAGATGCAACATTAGACAAAGTATTTGATTTATTTACTGAATTGACAGATAGAGAAGATTTAATTGACTTCCCTTATATCTATGCAAGCAGTTTGAATGGTTATGCAATCAAAAATATTGAAGATGAACCAAAAGATATTACACCATTGTTAGATTCAATTATTGAAAATATTGAACCTCCAACAGGTGATGATAACAAACCTTTACAATTCCAAGCTACAACTTTGGATTATAACGAATATGTAGGTAGAATTGTTACTGGTAGAATTATCAATGGTACTATCAAATCTCAACAACAAGTTTCATTGTGTAAGGCTGATGGTTCAATTGAAAAAGGTAAGATTGCAAAACTTTATGTATTTAAAGATTTAGGTAGAGAAGAAACTGACGAAGCAGAAGCAGGTGATATTGTAGGTATTGCAGGTTTCCCTGATATTCAAATCGGTGAAACAATTTGTGAAGTCGGTAAAGAAATGCCATTACCATTGATTAAGATTGATGAACCTACATTACAGATGAATTTCTCAGTTAATGATAGTCCATTTGCTGGTCAAGAAGGCAAATTCGTTACAAGTAGACAACTTAGAAAAAGACTTTATAACGAATTAGAAAAGAACGTAAGTTTAAGAGTTGAAGATACTGATAGTACTGATTCATTTAGAGTTAGTGGTAGAGGTGAACTTCACTTAGGTATTTTAATCGAAACTATGCGTAGAGAAGGTTATGAATTCCAAATTTCTAAACCAGAAGTAATTTATAAAGAAATCAATGGTGTTAAATGTGAACCATTTGAAAACTTGATTATTGATACACCAGAAGAAACTGCTGGTACTTGTATTGATAGATTGTCAGGTAGAAAAGCAACAATGCTTGAAATGAATAATGAGAATGGTAGAACGAAAATGAAATTCTCAATCCCTGCAAGAGGTTTGATAGGTTTCAGAAGTGAGTTTATTAGAATTACTCGTGGTGAAGGTATTATGTACCATACATTTGAAGATTACAAAGAAATGGTTGGTGAGATTCCTAAACAAAGAGCCGGTTCAATTTTGGCTCACGAAACTGGTGAAGCAGTACCTTACGCATTGGCTCAATATGAAGATAGAGGTGTATTCTTCATCACTCCTCACACAAAAGTTTATAGAGGTATGATTATTGGTGAAGGTAACAAGGCTCAAGATATTGCAGTTAATATTTGCAAGACTAAGAAGCTTACAAACATGAGAAGTTCAACTGCTGATGTCATGGTTACATTGCAAGCACATAAGGAATTATCACTAGAAGATTGTATGGAATACATCGGTGATGATGAACTTGTAGAGGTTACACCAGAAAATGTAAGAATGAGAAAAGTTGATTTAGTTAAATTTAGAAGTATTTAATAATCACTAAACAAACTTTTTATTTTATGCTAAAATAATCCTGTGAAATATATAAAAATCACAGGATTATTTTTTATGTTTCACAACGTGTTTCAATAATAAGAAGAAATGTAGTATATATTAGGAGATAATTATGAATTTAGAATTATTGTCAGAAGGAAGTATTTTAATGGTAATCGGTATGGGAACAGTATTTTCATTCCTATGCATTTTGATTTGTTCAATGTTTGTCATGTCAAGAGTTGTAGGTTTCCTTAATAAGATTTTCCCAGAAGCAGTGGTTGAAATAAATACTTCTAAGAAAAGTTCATCAAGTTCTAATGATGACGAAATTGCATTAGCAATTGCATGTGCTGTTAAAGAAAGAGGCGGAGTATGCTAGCAGAATTTGTATCATCACACAGTGTGGTAATATCAGCAACTTTGTTGATATTAGCATACGTTTTTATTGCTTTGGAAAAAATTCCAAAAGTAACAATTGCATTAGTAGGTGGTGCGATTACAATTGTTTTAGGCTTAGTTAGTCAAGTAAAAACTGTTAATGGAGTAATAAATCCTCATTATTTTGTTAACTATGTGGATTTTAATGTAATATTTTTACTTGTTTCTATGATGATTATAGTTGCAATCACTACAAGAAGTGGCGTTTTTAATTGGGTAGCAAATGAATTATTAAAATTCACAAAAGGACATCCAATTAGAGTTTTATTTACATTAGGTTTGTTTACAGCAGTAGCGAGTGCATTTTTGGACAACGTTACAACTGTAATTCTTATTATGCCAATAACATTTGTTATTGCTCACAAATTAGAAATTAATCCAATACCATTTTTGATTACAGAAATCTTTGCATCAAATATTGGTGGTACTGCAACATTGATTGGTGATCCACCAAATATTATCATTGGTTGTGCAGGTGGCTTGTCTTTTATGGATTTCATAAAAGAATTGACACCTATTGTTGTAATCATTTTGTTATCTGTATTGGTAGTTCTTACATTAATCTTTAGAAAACAGTTGGTAGCAAGTGAAGATAAAATGAAAGAAATTGCTGAAATAGATAATACTCATACTATTACTGATAAGAATTTAATGATTCGTTCAGTAACTGTATTGGCATTGGTTATCTTAGGTTTTATGACTCACGATATTACACATATTGAAACTTGTGTATGTGCTATGTTAGGTGCAAGTTTCTTGTTAATATTCGAAAAACCAACAGACATATTGAGAGATGTTGAATGGAATACAATATTTTTCTTCATTGGTTTGTTTATCATTATTGGTGGTTTAGAAGCATCAGGTGGTATCAAATTGATGGCTGAATGGATATTGAATGTTACTCAAGGCTCTAAGGCAGCAGCATCTATGTTGATTCTTTGGGCTTCTGGATTTATTTCAGGTATTATTGATAACATTCCATACACAGCAACAATGGCTCCAATGATTGTAGAAATGGAAAAAGTTATGGGACGTGCTTATGCTGAACCATTATGGTGGGCATTATCATTAGGTGCTTGTCTTGGTGGTAACCTTACTATTATTGGTGCTGCTGCAAACGTAATCGTTTCAGAAAACGCTAGTAAAGAAGGACATCCAATTTCATTTGTTGGTTTCTTAAAATATGGTATTATAACTGTTTCAATATCACTTATTTTAAGTACAGCATATATTTACTTAAGATTCTTAAAGTAGTATAGAAAATATGAAATATATAAAAGCAGATTGTTTTCACAGTCTGCTTTTTTTATTTAAAAAATTTTAAAAATGTTCAATTATATGCTAAAATTATTTTTAGTCGGAGGGATGTATGTTAAAAGAGAGAGTCGAGCAGTTAAAATCTGAATTAAATAAACATAATTATAATTATTATGTTTTAGATAATCTTACTATTAGTGATTTTGAATATGATAAAATGTTTGCTGAATTGAAAGAAATTGAAACTGCTCACCCTGAACTTGTGACATTGGATAGCCCAACACAAAGAGTTGGTTCTATTAGTACAAAGTTTGAAGAATATAAACATAAATATAGATTGTATAGTCTTGATAATTCATACAATCCCGAAGATTTAAGAAAATGGTATGAACGTGTAACAAAAGAATATGGACAAAAAAATCTAGAATTGGTTTGTGAACTTAAAATTGATGGTTTGGCAATTGCTTTGAATTATCAAAAGGGTATTTTTGCAACAGGTGTTACTCGTGGTAATGGTATTATTGGTGAAAATATTACTCAAAACTTAAAAACAATTAGAGCAATTCCTTTAAAATTGTTTGAAGATGTTGATATTGATGTTCGTGGCGAAATTTATATGCCAATATCATCTTTTAATAAATTGAATGAAGAAAGTTTAAAGAACAATGAAAAGATATTCGCAAATCCTAGAAATGCTGCATCAGGTTCTTTAAGACAATTAGATAGTACAATTACTGCAAAACGTGATTTGTCTATGTTTACATATACAGTAATTTTGCCAGATGGTAACAATACAATTAAAACTCATTGGGATAGTTTGCAATATATCAAAAAACTAGGATTTAAGACAAATCCTAATATTAGATTAGTTAAAGATATTGATGGTGCAATACAATTCTGTAAAGATTGGGAAACAAAACGTTTTGATTTAGATTATGCTACTGATGGTGTAGTTATCAAAATCAATAGTTTTGCCGCACAAAATGAACTCGGATATACTGCACGTGCTCCAAAATGGGCAACGGCGTTTAAGTTTCCACCAGAAGAAGTTTCTACAAGACTAAATGATATAGAAATAGGTGTTGGAAAAACTGGTGCAATTACTCCTGTTGCCGTATTAGAGCCAGTTCAACTTGCTGGTAGTGTTGTATCTCGTGCAAGTTTGCATAATTTTGATGAGATTGAAAGATTAGATGTGCGAATTGGTGATAATGTGTTTATCAAAAAAGCAGCTGAAATTATTCCAAAAGTGGTTAAGGTTGTCGATGATGAAAGACATTATAGTTTAGAAAAATATGTACCACCAACAACTTGTCCAAAATGTCATTCACCTTTGGAATATCGTGATGGTGAAATCGTTGCGTATTGTTCAAATTACGATTGCCCTGCTGTTGCAAAAGCACGATTGGAATATTGGGTATCAAAAGAGGCAATGGATATTGATTTTATTGGCCCATCTGTAATTGAACAATTGTATAATTTAAAAATGGTTAAAACACCTGCAGATTTTTATAAGTTATCTCAACAAGATTTTATGATGCTTGATTTAGTTAAGGAAAAATCTGCGTTCAATATGTTTAATTCTATTCAGCAGTCTAAACATAGACCGTTAGGAAAGTTTGTTACGGCATTGTCTATCAGGCATGTTGGGAAAGAAACTGCAGATATTGTAGCAAATGAGTTTAAAACTTTAGAGAATATTAGAAATGCATCTCTTGAGGATTTAGCAAATATTGAAGGTATTGGTGAAAAAATTGCTAAAAGTATTTATGATTTCTTTAAAGATGAAAAGAATATTGATTTGTTAAAGGACTTGTCGGCATGTGGTGTTATTCCGTCAGATTCAGCACAGAACAAATCTGATGAGTTCGCAGGATTAACATTTGTGTTAACAGGAACTTTACAATCCATGACAAGAGATGAAGCTGGTGCTAAAATAAAAGAAATGGGTGGGAAAACTTCTTCATCTGTTTCTAAAAAAACATCTTATGTCATTGCTGGCGAAAATCCAGGTTCAAAATTTGACAAAGCAACATCTTTAGGTGTTAAAATATTGAATGAAGATGAATTTAAAGAATTAATCAATCAAAAATAAAACTAAATTATAAGGATTATTATGAAGAAAAATTTTAATGTTATTCAAATAAATGGTATTAGAGGCTTAATTATGGCTGGTGGTATTGTAGCATGCTTGTTCGCAGGTTTTGTTATGTTTCCAGGCATGGTTATGAAAACAGTTTGGAATTTTATTTCAGCTAATGTCGGAGTGATTCCTCAAATTGCGACATTACAAGGTGTTTTGTTGTGGGGAATTGTTGTTGTTAGTTATTTTGCATTCAGAAGAAAAGGTTTCATGGTTGAATTTAAATCAGCAGATGATTTATCTCGTGATGAAATGGATGAAGTAATGCAAAGAATTCGTATGGAAAGACAGTCTGACATTTTGGCTAAAGCCCTTATGAATGCTAAAAAAATGGAAGAAGAAGCAAAGGAAGAACTAAAAAAAGACGAACATGAAATAAAATAAAAAAATAGTCTTGACATTAGAGTTTGTTCCTAATATGATAATAACACTGGGTGCCGGTATAGCTCAACGGTAGAGCAACGGTTTTGTAAACCGTAGGTTGTAGGTTCGATTCCTATTACCGGCTTTTTTCCACTCCGCCCTTGTGGCTCAGGGGTAGAGCACTCCCTTGGTAAGGGAGAGGTCACGAGTTCAAATCTCGTCAAGGGCATATGTATATATGCTACGTTGACAATTTATGGGTAGATGCCCGAGTGGCTAAAGGGAACAGACTGTAAATCTGTCGTCGCGAGACTACGGTGGTTCGAATCCACCCCTGCCCACCATTTTGAAAGACTCCATTATGGAGTCTTTTTTAGTATTTACAATGCATGATTTTTAAGAAAGTGTCGTAAAATAAAAACATAAAATTTTTAGCTAGTGTGGTAAAAGTGTGGGAAATGAGAATGTACTTTTTTTGAGTAATTTGGTCGGAAGCTTTTCAAATGTCGGTTGGGCATACTTGCCCAACAACACTAAATTACAGGTAGTTGGGAGTTGTGTGGTTATCACAATTTGAAATTACTCATATTACTCTTTTACTGGTCAGGCAAGATTGAGAAAAGTTTCATCACCTCCCTCCTCTAC
>JBNMJS010000066.1:0-10326 GCA_050873965.1 Cyanobacteriota bacterium
ATCGAGTCTCACAACTCGTGATTTTGTATATTTTTTAATGTTTCAAAATCACTCAAACAAATTCGCTATTGGGTTTCGTTTATGTTTTCGTGCCTACTGTGTTGTTTTCAACAACAAACAATAAATACATCACTGCGAGAAGTGAATGAAATGAACGACGAAGCAGTCCAGAAAAATATTATTAATTTAAACAGATACTTCGGCTAAAGCCTCAGTATGACACCATTTTCGTCATTCTGAGCGTAGCGAAGAATCTATTATTTAAAAATAATAATTCTATACTGGATTACTTCGTCGTTTCACTCCTCGTAATGACGTGATTTTACAAGTTACAGGTAAAATTCGACCTCAACGTAATGAACCATCATTGTTTTATTCTGCTCATTGTTGAGGTGTTTGAGTGAATTTACTAGCATATTAAAAATATCCGTAAATTCACGAGTTCCGAAACTCTATGTAGAATAATTACTTATGATGTGTGAATGAAGCTCAGGTCAGGAGTTTCTTTGTGCAACGTTTCTTTGCAGTCAAAGAAATGTTGCGAAACAATTTAACAAATTAAATATATTTTATAAATCTTTCGCTAATATTTGTATAGTCATATATAATTTGTACGATTTATTGCTCAAGATGACAAAATATTTCAAAAAAAAGTAAAATTAAAAAATCCCTTAACCCTCTTGTTGATATGCCCAAGCTGAATGGTTATGAATACTCTCAATAGATTCACACTCAACTTCAAACCTATCAACTACTGGATTGTTTCTTAAATACAAAACGACTTCTCGCAAAACATCTTCCACAAACTTTGGATTATTATATGCATGTTCTGTAACATATTTTTCATCATCACGTTTTAATAATGAATACAACCCACAAGAAGAACTATCCTCTATCTGTTTAATCAAATCTTCTATCCAAATATGAGCATCGGCATCATAAGCAACCTTAACAGAAACAATTGCTCTTTGATTATGAGCACCATATTGAGAAATCTCTTTTGAACAAGGGCATAAAGTAGTAACTGGAACTTTTACACCTAAAAAGAATTGATATTCTTCATCTTCTTCACCATAATTTTCTAAAATTCCCTCAAACGAACAATCGTAACACATTGGGGCTTTTATCTTTGTAACAGGAGATTCTTTATCTATAAAATATTTAAAATCAAATTTCAAATAGCCACACTTAGCGTTCAATTTTTCAACCATATCAGTAACACAGCCTTGAATATCAACACCCAAAAGATTTTTTTCTTTCCAACTATTCAAAACTTCAACAAATCTAGACATGTGAGTACCTTTATAATGAGCAGGTAAACTCACACTTGCTTTTGCATTTGCCCATACAACTTGATTTTCTGCATCTTTACGTTGAATGATTAAAGGTAATTCCAAATCTTTTATTCCAACTTTTTGAATTTCTACGCCTCTATCATCACGACTATTTTGTACGTCTTTCATAATATCCCCTATTCAATTAAATCTTAACATAAACACAAAACTAAAAAATCCATGCCGAAAATAATGGATTTGCTTAACATTTTTGACTCATTAAAAAGCATAAGTTATCCTATTAAATGAGGTATTGTATATGAAAATCTTATTAATAAACGGTCCAAATTTAAATATGTTAGGAACAAGAGAGCCTGAAAAATACGGTTCAACAACTCTAACAGATATAGAAAACAATCTAAAAGTTTTAGCAAAAGAACTTGATTGTTCTCTTGATTGTTTTCAATCCAATCACGAAGGTGAACTTATTGACAAAATTCAATCTGCTAAAAATAACTATGATGGAATAATTATTAATGCCGGTGGTTACACACATACAAGTGTTGCACTTAGAGATGCAATTGCATCTGTTAATATTCCAACTGTAGAAGTACACATGACAAATATTCACGCTAGAGAAGAATTTCGTCATACATCATTGTTATCTGCAGTTTGTATAGCACAAGTTATCGGATTCAAAGAAAATTCATATAAATATGCCTTAGAAGGTTTAATAGAATCCCTAAAATAGACACTAAACAGAAGTTATGAAAATAGATTTAAGAAATATTAGCAAAATAATGTTACTATTTGTGTTTGTAATTTTAACGACACAAAAAACATTTGCTATTAATCAAATCGAACTTTCAACAATGCCTATAAAAGAGGGAGATTCTCTAACACTAGAACAATGTATCGACATTGCTTTAAAACGTAGTCCTGCTATCAAAAATCTACGTTACAACTACGAAATGTCAAAACACAATGTCGGCATTGCAAAGGCTGATTATTCTCCAACAATCTCTGCTGGTGCAAGTTACAATCAAGGTTACAATTCAAATTCTAGACGACTTGGAGGTTCAACAAGAACACTTCCTGGTATAGATGCAAAGTTAAAAGAACTTATTTGGAACTTTGGAAAAACTACTGCAAATATCCGAATGGAGAAATTTTACCAAATCGCTGCAGAATACGATTTTAATCAAGAAGTTATAAATACGATATTTAATATCAAATGTAAATATTACGCAGTCCTTGCTGCAAAAGCAATTGTTGATATAGATAGAGCAAATGTTCAAATAAACGAAAGAAACTATCAAAGAACAAAAGCCTATTTTGAAGAAGGAATCAAATCAAAAATTGATATTGTAAATGCGGAAGTATATTTAAGTGATTCCAAAATAACCTTAGTTAAAGCAGAAAATGATTATAAAAATGCCATTGTTGCACTTAATAACGCTATGTATGTTGCATTTGCTCCACAATATACAATAAAAAATACAGAATCTTTCAATTTTAAATATGATTATCTACCAGTTAGTCTTATTAAAATTACTGATTACAAAGATATAAGCAACTTACCAAATGCAGTATATAATGCAACATTAACAACAAGTGTTGAAAAGACTGAAATTTTAAAAAATTACATATTTAAAAAATATCCATATTCTTTTGATGAATCTATAAGACTTGCTTATGAAAATCGTTGGGATTTAAAATCATTAGAGGCAACTAAAAAAGCAATGGAACAAGCATTATTATACACAAAAAGAGAATATTATCCTGAACTGACAGGTAGTGTAGGATATGGTTTTGCAAACAGAAACCTTTATTCTAACAACTCTTTTGATATTGCTGTAGAATTGTCTTCTACACTAAATCCTATGCAAACAAAACATAAAATTGATAATGCAAAAATCCAAGTTGATATGGTTCAAAATGATATTGATGAATTAAAACAAAATATGTTCTTTGATATTCAAAAAACATATATAGATATGATTTCTTTAGAAAAGCAAATTCCACTTAACGAAGTTAAAGTAAAACAAACACTAGAAAACTTAGAACTTGCAGATGGTCGTTATGAAGTTGGTTTAGGAGATTTTATCGAAGTTCAAGATGCAAAAGTAAATTATAACAATGCTCAAAATACTTATGTACAAACAATTTACGATTATAACGTTTCAAGAGCAACTCTTGAAAAAGAAATTTCATTACAAGAAAATAATATAAATTTAAATACATTAGAGGATAAGTCAAATGATAGACGTAAAAAAGATACTAGAAAAGATTCAAACAAATAAAAAATTACAAATAGTAATTGGTATTGTTTGCTTGTTATTACTAATAATAATTATAAAAAGTGGTAACAAAACAAAGCAATATGAAACTCAACCGATAGAAAGGCACACAATAACACAAGTGGTTGAAGCATCTGGAACAATCAATCCAGTCAATATTGTTAGTGTAGGTTCAACAGTATCAGGCCCTATAAGCAAAATTTACGTTGACTACAACTCTATGGTAAAAAAAGGGCAATTACTAGCTGAAATCGATCCTAGATTATCAAAACAAACAGTAGAGCAAAATAGAGCAGCAATTGCAAGTGCACAGGCAAATCTTAGAGATATGCAAGCGAATGCAGAAATGAGCAAAAAAACTCTTAGACGTTATCAAAATTTGTACAAACGTAATTTCGTACCAAAAAGTGAACTCGACCAAGCAATCAATGATTATAAGTCAGATATGGCAAAAATTTCATCTGCTAGAGCAGAAATTGCGAAAGCACAAGCACAATGTAGAGGTGCTGAATTAAGTTTAAGTTATACAAAAATTGTTGCACCAGTTGATGGTATGATTATTTCCAGAGAAATTGACGTTGGACAAGCCGTTGCCGCAAGTTTCCAAGCTCCAGAATTATTCACAATTGCACAAGATTTACAAAAAATGCAAATTGAAGTAAATGTATCAGAAGCAGATATTGGAAAAGTAAAAGAAGGACAAGATGTTGAATATACTCTTGATGGTTATCCTGATACAACCTTCAAAGGAAAAGTTACACAAGTAAGAATTTCTCCTACAACCGTATCAAATGTTGTTACATATTCTGTTATCGTAGGTGTTGATAACAAAGACCTTAAATTAAAACCTGGTATGACTGCAAATGTATCTATTATTACGGCAAAACACGAAAATGTACTTTGTGTACCGAACTTTGCACTAAAATTCACACCGAATCCAGAAGGTCCAAAATATGAAAAACAAGGGATTTGGGTATTAATAAAACATCATCTTAAACGTATCGAAATTGCAACAGGTTTAAGTGATGATTCTTATACAGAAGTAATTTCACCTAATATCAAAGAAGGTGATATTGTTGTCGTAGGTATAAAAGGACAAAAAGACAAAAAACAAGATATGCGTCCACCAATGATGTAAGGTAAATATGGCACTAATAGAAGTTCACAATTTAATAAAGACATACAAAACAGGAGAAGAAAGTTTCAATGCTTTAAATGATGTATCATTTAGTATTGAAAAAGGTGAATTCGTCGCAATTATGGGAACTTCAGGTTCTGGGAAATCCACTTGTATGAATACATTAGGAACTCTTGATATCCCAACATCTGGAACGTATAAACTCGATGGAGTTGATGTCTTTTCTTTATCATCAGAAGAATTATCAGAAATAAGGAACTCAAAACTAGGATTTGTATTTCAAGGTTTTAATCTTATTTCAAGAACATCAGCACTAGACAATGTTGAATTACCTATGATTTATAAAGGTATTCCAGAAGAAGAACGACATATCAGGGCAAGACGAGCATTAAAAGTTGTTGGTTTAGAAAAACGTGAAGACCACATGCCTAATCAAATGTCAGGTGGTCAACAACAAAGAGTTGCAATTGCACGTGCGATTGTAAATGACGCACCATTAATCTTAGCAGATGAACCGACTGGAAACCTTGATACAAAAACAAGTATTGATGTAATGAATTTCTTTGTTGAACTAAACGAAAAATATGGAAAAACAATTGTATTAGTAACTCACGAACCAGATATTGCCGAATATACAAAACGTATAATACGTTTCAAAGATGGACAAATAGTTTCAGATTTACCAAAAGCAGAATGGCAAAAACAAAGGACTAGAGAAACATGATAGATTTCAAATCTACGCTAAAAATTGCAGTAAACTCTCTTAAAGTGAATAAAATGAGAAGTATGCTTACAAGTCTTGGTATAATTATCGGTGTAAGTGCCGTTATTATAATGCTTGCAATTGGTACTGGTGCTCAAGAAAAAGTCCAAAAGAATATGGAATCAATGGGAAGTAATCTACTAACAATAAGAGGGGCTTCTGCTAAATCTGGTGGTGTACACATGGGAATGGGTACTATTCCAACTCTAACAACAAAAGATGCTACTGCAATTAACAAAAATGCTCGTGGAATACTTGGAGTCGCACCAATTTCTTCTGAAACAAAACAATTAACCTACGGAAACCAAAACTGGTCAACCTCTGTTTATGGCACAATGCCTGAATATTTCTTTATAAAAAACTATGAAATAGATTGTGGTAGAGGATTTATTCCGGAAGATATTAGAAATGCTGCAAAAGTTGCCATTATGGGAACAACGGTTGCTTCTGAACTATTTGGAGATGTTAATCCAGTAGGAAAAACTATACGTGTTGGAAATATTCCATTTAAAGTTATAGGGACATTAAAATCAAAAGGACAAGCAGGACCAATGGATCAAGATGATTTAATATTTATCCCATTAACGACTGCTCAAAGAAAAGTTTTCGGTACAGATTTTCCAAACACAGTAAGTATGATTGTTGTAAAATGCCAAGATGCTGATATTGTAGAAACTACAGAAGCTGACATTGATGAACTTTTAACAAAAAGACACAATCTAGGTGCGAACCAAGATAAGGATTACGAAATTAGAAACTCTGCTGATTTTCAAGAAAAAATGAAATCTACAGTTCAAACATTTGCAATACTACTAGCATCTATTGCATCAGTATCACTTTTAGTTGGTGGCATCGGCATCATGAATATTATGCTTGTATCTGTTACAGAAAGAACAAAAGAAATTGGTATAAGAATGGCAATTGGTGCCAGAACATGGGATATACGCTGGCAGTTTCTTATTGAATCATTTTTACTTTCAATAATAGGTGGTTTAGCAGGAGTGTTTGTAGGCGTTACAGGTTCACTCCTTGTCGGAGCATTAGCAAGCGATATGTCAGTAAAAATATCTTTATTCTCCGTTCTATTATCATTAGGTTTTTCAGGACTCGTTGGTGTTGCTTTTGGATATTATCCAGCATACAAAGCATCACTGCTTAGACCTATTGATGCCCTAAGATATGAATAGATAAATTACTGTTCATTCAATACTTCTAAAGCACATTCTCTTGCAACATCAGTTACAAAATCCATATCTTCTTCTTCTATAATCAATGGAGGATTAAAGTAAATGATGTCACCTAATGGTCTTAGTAAAACGCCTTTTTTCAACGCTTTTTTATAAATTTGATAACCCAATCTCAAAGAAGAATCAAAGTTTTCTTTAGTCTTTTTATTTTTTACGATTTCAATAGCATTTACTAATCCAATATGACGGACTTCACCAACGTTGTCTAAATCTAAGAATTTTTCTTTAATAATCTTATTAAAATATTCAGCACGTCTATTTGCATTTTCAATAATCTTTTCATCTTTCAAGATGTTTAATACCTCAATACCTGCAGAACAACCTAATGGGTTGCCTGAATAAGTATGAGAATGCATAAATGCCTTACCTGTCAAATAATCAGCGTAAAACGCATCATAAATTTCTTGTGTAGTCACACACAATGACATTGGCATATAACCACCAGTTAACCCCTTTGACAAGCACATAATATCAGGAGATACACCAGCCCAGTCAAAAGCAAACATTTTACCTGTACGACCATAGCCAGTTGCAATCTCATCTGCAATCAAATGTACATTATATTTATCACACAATTTTCTTAATTTTGTAAGATATAATGGTGGATAAATTTTCATACCAGCAGAGCCTTGTAATAGTGGTTCTACAAGCATAGCACAAGTTTCATCACCATATTGTTCAAATGTTTTCTCAGCTTTTTCAAAACATTCACAACAACAATTGTCACGATTTTTACCATAAGGACATCTAAAACAATCTGGACCTTGAACTCTTACTACGTCCATCAAAATTGGTTTATATATTTTAGAATATAAATCACACGCACCAACTGACAAAGCACCAATAGTTTCACCATGATATGCATCAGATAATGCCATAAATCTAGTTTTTTGAGTATTACCAGTTTGTTGATGATACTGAAAACTCATTTTCATAGACATTTCAATAGCAGCAGAACCATTATCTGCAAAATTAAATTTACACAAGCCTTTCGGAATAACTTCCATTAATTTTTGACATAAAGTAATTGCTGTTTTATGAGTAAAATTAGCAAATATAACATGTTCCAAAGTATCCAATTGCTTTTTCATTGCAGCATTAATTCTAGGATTACAATGTCCTAACAAATTACACCACCAAGAACTAACAACATCTTTATAACATTTACCATCAATATCATAAAGGTTTATACCTTCACCACGTTCAATTACTATTGGAGGCAACTCTTCATAATCTTTCATTTGAGAACAAGGGTGCCAAATATACTTTAAATCTTCTTTTTGCCATTCATTCATATTCATAATTAATCTTCTTTAAACATACTTTCTAACAACTCTTTATCGATATTTATATCATTTTCACCTTTTGCAACCGTTGCAATAACATTTACATCTGTCATTTTTTCAATCATATATAAATTGTCACGGTGCATAAAATCATTTTTATCAAAATTATTTAATATAATACCTTTGACTGTTATACCACTTAGACGAATAAATTCAATAGTCGTTACAACAGAATTTATAGTTCCTAAACCACCATCTGCAACAACTACTACATCTTTATCCATGTTTCTAATCAAATCAGATAACAAAAACATTTCACTACGTTGAGGAGCATCACATAGTGGACAAGTGATACCACCCGCACCTTCTAAAATCATATAATTATAAGATTGTTTTAACTTATCATAATCTTCAAAAATTTTTGTTTTAGAAATTGTTTCTCCTATTCTTTTTGCAGCCAAATGTGGAGAAACTGCCTCTGAAAAGCAATAAGATAAACAATCCATTGGTTCAATATTCAACTTTGCAGTATCGACTACATATTTACAATCACCAGGAGTAACATGTCCATCTGCATCAACAATTGCACCACTCAATACTGGTTTATAATATCCACAATTATAACCAAATTCTTTCATCTTTTTTACTAATAATGCTGAAACATAAGTTTTCCCAACATCAGTTCCAGTCGCTGTAATAAATAAACTCTTTATCATAAATACACTCTCCAAACACATTATAACACTTCAAAGAAAAAGAGAGTTAGTTAAATTAATAACCAACTCTCTTTTTATAATATTTGTTCTAAAGATTATTCAAAAGTAACTTTTAAAACTTCTTTAGGATTCAAACTAGAATTGTTAGAATATTTTGGAGCAAATAAGTATCTAACTTCGTCAACTAATTCATAGCCAACACCGAATACACCACTTGCTACATTTTCTACTGAATTCCAGATGTATTTACCAGCAGTTACAAAAGAACTACCAACATTTTTCAAACCTGCTTTTGGTTGTAAGCATAATGTATCACAGAAAGCATTTGACCAATTATCACCATATTTTTCAACGCTGTTTGATGTCAAATTAGCTTCTTGAGAAACAGTTCTACCAGCAACACCTAAAATTCTAGCTGAAGCTGAAACTGGAGCAGCAACTAATCTAGCAACGATATTAGGATCTTTTGCTGTTTGAGCAGTTGCTTCAGTAACTGTTTCTGGTAATTTTGTAACTTTATCGCCATTAACGATTTCTTTGAATTGAACTTTAATATAACCAGGATTTTTTACACCAGGTCTAACAACTTCAGATACGATACCTCTGATTTTAGAACCAGCAGGATAAGCACATCCGTCAATTGTAGCAGGTTCAACTAATACAGCAGTGAATCTGTCACCTGCATTAGAAACTCTAGCACTTAATCTTTCTTCTAATTTAATTAGAACTTGATAAGTTGGGTTTTCAGCAGATTTTACACAAGATGTAGCTGCAGTTGGGTGAGTTTTTAAGTATTCACTTAAAGCACCAACTAAATAAGTAACTTGTTCTTTTGATAAATATTCATTGTTAATCAATGCAGCTTCATCAGGAACAGCATCTAAAATACCTGTAGCTAAAACTTCATTTGTTGCACCAGCAGCCCAGTTAGGAATGTGTTTAATAACTTTTCCATTGTACTTTGGAGTTGCTTTTGCATCATAAGCTACGTCAAAGATTTTTGCTAAAGTACAGAAAACTTCTGCCTTAGTAACTCTTTGTTCAGGTTTGAATGATTTATCTGGGTAACCAATCATAATATCAGCAGCAAGTGTTTGGTCAATTGCTTCTTTTGCCCAATAAGATGATGGAACATCTGTATATTTGTCTGCTTCTTTTACGTTAGCCAATTCCAAACCATCTGCCAATGTTTGAGCCAATTCACTTCTCAAAACTGGAGATTTACGACTAAATTTGCTACCAGAATTAGCTGCTAACTTATCTAATTCTTTCTTAGCAAATGACTTAATTACAACATTTTCTTTTCCAGTAACGGTTTTAGCGTCTGCACACTTAGTAATTTTACCGCCAACTACTGTGCTTGTTTTAGCACAAACTTCAACTTGAGCTTCTGAACCGAACAATGTTGGGTGTGCGTATGATTGCAATTGTGGTTTATCACAAGCAAATGCAGCAGTACCTAACATAGCAGCAGCTAAAGTTAATACTAATGATTTTTTCATACTTTTCTCCTTTAAGAAATAACAAACTATTATATCTCTTCTTAAAAAAATTATCGTAAAAATTCAATATATTGTCAATCTTTTATTAAGATATAATATC
>JBNMJS010000067.1:0-10150 GCA_050873965.1 Cyanobacteriota bacterium
AACATTAAAAAATATACAAAATCACGAGTTGTGAGACTCGATTGTTGAATTATACTATTCTCGTGTGAACGGAAACGTCGCCGAGAGTTTCTTTTGTTTCATTTTCTTGTCGGTACAAGAAAATGAAAATAATAATTTAACAAATTAATTTTATTTAAAATAGATCTTTCGCTAATGTTTGTACGGTTACGTAAAATTTGTAAAATACATTGCTCAAGATGACAAAACTCCGTCATACTGAGGCTTTAGCCGAAGTATCTTTTATTGGTGCATGTCATGCACCCTACAATTATTTATAATAAATAATTATTATTACAAATACTCCATCATCTAAACAACTTCTTAATAAATCCGAACAAACCTTGATTTTCTTGTTTTGGTTGCTTAACCTCTTGTTGAGGTGGTTCTGAAACAACTTTTTTCGGCATCGCCAATTCTTTCGAGTCTAAGAAATCACGTTCTGCCCTATCACCCAAATATAAATTATTATCTTTCAAATGTTTTTCCATAACCTCAATATATTCAGGTTGAATAATACGATCATTATTTACACCTTGAATTTCCCTAATCTCATCATCAACAAAACGTAATGCAATTTTCGGTTTACCTTTTTCAAAATAGATATGAAAATCACCATCTTTTAAGTACAAATCAGCACCTTTCGCCTTAGTACACCAATTGTCATGAGATAGAGTTTGCAACCTTTTAACATTGTCTGAAAAATGTTCAGAATCATTTATTTTAGACGGAATAACTATCCATTTAGTAGTATTTTCATCAATTTTGTCACCTGCCGAATATAATTGTTGCAAATGTGATTTATACATTTTGCCAAAATCAAACTGTTCTTTTGGATTATCTTCCAATCTTGATTTCAATTCAGTCAATGTATCATCTAAAACGCCTTTGTTATGTGACATACATATTGTATCATCATTAGGTTTCAAACCTTTTGTAAGACCGTTCATTATCAAATATCTTTCTGTTGGGGAATATGAACCACTATTTAAAGCAGATTTCCATTCATCAACAGCATTCTGACGTTGATATGATGTTGTCATTGTTCTACCACCATAATCATGACGACAAACCAAATCAAATTTACTCTCAGCCCAATGTTGCAAATCAGCATTAGTATCAAACTTTTCAATAGGGGCTTTAAATTTTTCCACTACTGCCAAATCAATACCTTTAAACATAGATTTCTTCATTGCACCAAACGACGGAGCATAAGAATTATTTGATTGATAACCACACACGTTCATATCTTATATAAGATATTTTTTTGTAATTTATTGCTAATATTCTGCAATGCATTAACAAATATTAATAATTAAATATATACTTATACTTCATTTTCACCAACGAACTGCACGCCGAATTTTGTTCTGAACAAATACTTAACAGTTTCGCCTTGAACCTCGTGCATCATAGTATTATACAAATCGTATGCTTCTTTTTTATATTCAATCAATGGATCTTTTTGACCATACGCACGCAAACCAATACCATCTTTTAACATATCAATATTATGCAAGTGGTCAATCCATTTGTTATCAACGACTCTTAATAAAATATCTCTTTCTAAAGAACGCATAACATTATCATCTGCATACAATTCTTGTGGTTTAAAATCTTTATCATATTGTGACATTACATCATTATAGAAATGAACAATTTCTGCCTCATGATCACGATATGCATTGTTCATTGCTTCACGTAATGAATCATAAATTTCGCTAAATCTCTTATCTTTAATATCTTCCACCTTGATATAATCTAATTGTGGAACGATAGAATGTAATTCTCTAACAAGTGCTTCCAAATCATCTTTTATATATTCTTCTGGATTCATCTCTGGAGAAATGTAACTCTTCAATAGTCTATCAAGTTCTCTATCCATCATAAATAACAAATCTTCTGACAAATTACATTGATTAAGTACACGTTTTCTCTGAGCATAGAATTTTTCTCTTTGAATATTCATAACATCATCATATTCAAGTACATTCTTACGAATATCAAAGTGATAAGTTTCAACTTTTCTTTGAGCAGATTGAATTTGTTTTGTAATCAATGGTGATTCAATAGCCATATCTTCTTCAACATTTAACATTGTCATAATATGCATCAACTTGTCACCACCAAATATTCTCATCAAATTATCTTCTAAAGATAAGAAAAATCTAGTAGAACCAGGATCACCCTGACGAGCAGCACGACCTCTTAACTGGTTATCAATACGTCTTGATTCATGACGTTCTGTACCAATTACGTGCAAACCACCTGCTTTAACTACTTTTTCGTGTTCTTCTGTTGTAATCTGTTTTGCTTGAGCCAACGCTTGTTTTTTCTTTTCTTCATAATCAGGTGTTGTTTCAGGATTATAACCTTTAGTATCTAACATATCTTTTGCTAAATACTCAGCATTACCACCTAAAAGAATATCTGTACCACGACCAGCCATATTTGTAGCAATCGTAACAGCACCATATCTACCTGCCTGAGCGATAATATATGCTTCTTTTTCGTGATATTTAGCATTCAATACATTATGTTTAATACCACGTTTTTTCAACAATTTTGATAAATATTCTGACTTTTCAATACTAATAGTACCAACAAGTACAGGTCTGCCAATCTTATGTTGAGCAATAATATCTTCAACAACAGCATTGAATTTTGCTCTTTCAGTTTTATAAATTACGTCTGGATAATTTATTCTTATATCTTTTTTGTTTGTTGGAATAACAGTAACTTCTAAATTATAAATTTTACCGAATTCTGCTTCTTCTGTCATTGCAGTACCTGTCATACCAGACAATTTTGGATACAATCTAAACAAGTTTTGGAATGTAATACTTGCTAATGTTTGAGTTTCATCTTGAATTTTTACGTGTTCTTTGGCTTCAACTGCTTGGTGAAGTCCATCAGACCAACGACGACCTTCCATCAAACGTCCTGTGAACTCATCAACAATCATAACTTCGCCATTTTTAACAACATAATCAGTATCTTTGATGAATAATTCTTTTGCTTTCAATGCTTGCAACAAATGATGTGCAAATTGATTAGAAATATCGAACAAGTCTTTACAACCAATCAACTTTTCAGCATTTGCAATACCTTCTTCTGTAAGAATAACATTTTTATTCTTCTCATCAACTTCATAGTCAACATCTTTTTTCAATTTTGGAGCAATTTTTGCCATCAATTTATATGTATCAGCAGATTTTTCTAACTTACCACTGATAATAAGTGGAGTTCTAGCCTCATCAATCAAAATACTATCAACTTCATCAATGATTGCATAATTGTATGGTCTTTGAACAAGCATGTCATTGCTTGTAGCCATATTATCTCTCAAATAATCAAAACCAAATTCATTGTTTGTACCGTATGTAATATCACATCTATATGCTGCACGTTTGTCTTCATATTCAGATGCACCACGATTGTCTGCCAAAATAACACCAACGGTTAAACCTAAAAATCTATATACTCTACCCATCCATTCGCTATCACGTTTAGCCAAATAATCGTTAACTGTGATAACGTGAACACCTTTACCTGTTAAGGCATTAAGATATGCTGGTAGTGTAGCAACAAGAGTTTTACCTTCACCAGTTCTCATTTCAGCGATTTGACCGTTATGCAAGAAATAACCACCCATAAGCTGAACATCAAAATGACGCATATTCAAAACACGTTTTGCAGCTTCTCTAACTGTCGCAAATGCCTCTGGCAATATTTTATCTAATGCCTCTTTTTCTAATATTCTATCTTCACGAAAATCTTCAGAAGTTTCCCTTTTTGACAAGATTTCCTTAAATTCTTGCGTCTTTGCCTTCAACTCATCATCTGAAAGTTTTTCAAACTCAGGTTCTAAAGCATTTATATGGTCAATAATACCTGCTATACTTTTAATCTTTTGTTCGTTTGAACCGCCTAGCCACTTAAGCAACAAATCTAACATATTTATTTTAATCCTCTTATCACTCTTTAATATACTATCACGAACATAGCCAATTTAAAAATTATCGCATTGGGTAATTACATCAAATTTGAATAAAAAATAAAATATACAAATTATAAAAATATTATCTATTCAAATTTCTATTTAAACAATCACCATGACTGAACTTCGACAAATAGATAGTTGCAAAATCTCAAATATTATGATACAATAGTCTTGCGAAGAAATATTATTAGTGAAGGATGTTAGATGTTAGTTTCAGCAATTGCAAGTTTTCAAGCGATAAATGCACAACACAGAGCTGGTATGGCTATGATGCAATCTCATAATGCAATGCTTAGTGGCGTTAGAAATGCTGGTGTTGGCGAAACAAATTTTAATGCTTTACATCAACAGGATATGAAAAATGATACAGTTAATGCAAAAGCACAATTCATGTATCAAGTAGCTTCTGCTTGGAAGAAACATTCAGAAGCAAAAATGAAAAATGAAGCAAAACACGTTAATTATATCGCATAATTAATGTGTTATTTTTTGTGATTGGATTTTTTCATGTGTCTGTCGTTTAAAGGTTAGTGTTTATTAAGTCTAGAGAGCTTTTTTCTGCTATATATTTTTTGTTAATTTATTTAACATTAATAAAAGATATATAGCAAATTTTTTATTTAGAAACATTATAATGCATGAACGACAACTAAGTAATAAGACACTAAACAGTTATGAGAATTAATCCAACAGTAAGTAAATGTGGCAAAAAAGCCCTATCAGTTGCAAAAAAAGTTCGTCCTGGACATATTATGTTTGGGGCAATGATTGTTATGACTTGTATGAATAAATGTTCTACAACCCCTCACCAATCAGTTGACCATAGCAAAATGATGCAATGGTCTTATGAAATGGGTGAACAAAGAATCCGTGATAGTATCAAAATTGTTGAATTACAAAACAAATTAGCTGCTGACTCTATGAAACAATTTCATAATCTTGCTAAAAAAGCAAAATAATAAAGTTCTATCTTCTTCGCATATATGATAAAATTGATTTATGAATTCTTTACTTAAAAATGAGAAACTTTATTATATTGGTGGCATTGTCAGAGATGAAATCTTGGGCAAGAAAAGTTTTGATATAGATATTACATATCAAGGTAACGTTATTGAATTCTGCAAAGAACTAGAAAAGCAAGGCGTTGGCAATATCAAACAAATCAATGATGCTTTTTGCACCGTTAAAATGATTATAGATAACCAAGAAATAGATTTTGCATCAACAAGAGATGAAATATATAAAAAGAAAGGACATCTTCCAACTGTTTCTGATATTGGCTGTGATTTAAAAAAAGATGTTCTTAGACGTGATTTTACAATTAATGCTCTTGCAAAATCTCTTAAAACAAATGAAATTATCGACTATACCGGTGGTTTACAAGATTTAAAAAACAAAACTTTGCGTATATTACACGATAATAGTTTTATTGATGATCCAACCAGAATTTTAAGAGGATTAAAATTTTCTGTGCGTTTTAATCTAACATTAGACAAACACACAAAAGAATTACAAAATAAATATTTAAACAATATCAATTATGATATGAGCTATAAACGACTAAAAAAAGAACTTGTTGAAACCTTTAATTTGAATAGCCAACAAGCATTTAGAAAATTCTTTTCTGATAATATTTATAAATTATTGTCAGAAAAAGAATTAACACCACCAGAGTTTGATATAGAAACACTCGTAAATAAATATCCAGTAAAAAATACTTGGTTAGTGTATTTAGGCTGGATGGATTTGGAAAAACTTCCTCTTACAAAACAGGAAGCCAAAATAATTAATGATTATAAAATTTTAATGAATGCAAATATTCAAAACGACAAATATACTATATTTAAAACGTTTAAAGATAAAGAAACAGAAAGCATTCTTTTATATACAATTATGACTAATTCAAAATTCGGATTAGAATATTTTCAAATACAAAATACCAAAATAGATATAAATGGTAACGATTTAATGAAATTAAATATCAAGCCATCACAAAAATATTCAGAATGTTTTGAATACATATTAAAAGAAAAATTAAACAATCCTACTCTTAATAAAGATGATGAAATGAAACTTGCAAAAGAATTTTTCAAAAATAATTAAATGGTTATGCTAAAATTTATTTATGACAAAAGAGATAAAATCATCAGGTAAATTATTTGAATTCGACAAAGAATTTAATAAACTAATCATTGGAACAGATGAAGCCGGCAGAGGTCCAGCAGCAGGTGGAGTATTTGCTAGTGCTGTATATTTCAACGATATTACTCCCAAACTACTAGAAGAATTAAGCGTTCTTAATGACTCAAAACAATTATCTGCAAAAAAAAGAGAATACCTATACGATTTTATTAAAAATGAAACAATAAATGAAACCATTTGTATTGAAGTCGATGAGATTGAAAAATATAATATTTTAAACTGTTCTTTAAAAGCAATGAAACTTGCATGCGAAAGTGTTATTTCAAAAATAAAAAAACAAAATGATCTTATTGTACTTGTTGACGGTAATAGATTCATTAAAAACTTCACATATCCTCAACAATTTATCATTAAAGGTGACGGCAAATCAGCATCAATTGCAGCCGCAAGTATTTTAGCAAAAGTTACACGTGATAGATATATGCAAGAATTAGACAAAGAATTTCCACAATATTTATGGAAAAACAACGCTGGTTATTTAACAAAAGCACACCTTGAAGCGATTGATAAATACGGTTTAACAAAATATCACAGAAAATCATTCCTCAAAAAGCATTTTGAAAAACAATTAACTCTATTTTAATTATTCTTTAAAACAACATAAATTGGATTGTATGTTAATTCTACACAACCATTATCTTTTTTAGGATAATTGGTTTCAAACTCTTTTAATTTTCCCTTTGTCCACGTTTCATTATTTATAGCATTCACACCAGTATCTTTTATATGATGTAAAACATCTTTTGGAGTATTAAAAGTTAAAATATTTTTATCTTCGACAATTTTCAATATTTCATAATTTTTGAATAATTCTTTTAATTCTTCAATCGAATAATATTCAATATTATTTTGTATCATTTTCTTTAATTGAATATAATTTTCTTTTCCAAACATAGTAAATACAACAATACCATTTTTAGAAAGATTCTGTTTTAATCTATTGATAAATTCAGGAAAATTTTCTAACCATTGTAAAACAGCATTTGAAATAATCAAATCATATTTTCGTTCTGGTACAAATTTTTCTATATCAGTATTTATAAAATTTATTCTAGGAGAAATATTTTTGATATATTCTTCGCAATTTTCAACAATATCAATCACATCATAACAATTATACTTAATGTTATCATTTACCAAGTTTGTGACAAAACCCGTACCACAACCTAATTCAAGAATATTGTTATATGAATTCTTTTCTATCATATCAAACAATTTTTGTGCCATTTGTTTTTGAACAATAGCACATTTGTTATATGATTTTAAACTTTTAGAAAAGCGTTGTTTTATCAAACTTTTAATCATAACAACTCTTCCCAACTATTAAACAATTCAAATGGACAATGGCCGGAATGAACAACTTCAGCATTTTTCCAATAATTAAGTTGATTTGCAGTAAGGATAATTTTATCACTGTCTGCAACAATTGCTCTTGTATAATTCCTTTTGCCAAGTGGTTTATAATCTAACATTTTCACTAATTCTGATTTTTGACTTTCAAAAGTTCTATCAGAAAATTTTTCAATTTTAGGAGTTTCTATAAACATTCGTTTCATAAACTTCTTTGCAGAAAGTTCACTAAAACCTTTAACTGTTAGATTATATATTTTTTCAGAAATACCATAAGTATCATCTATTGCCTTTGGAGTACCACAAATTGCAGTCGCTGATACAACATTGTTAAAATCAAACATATCTGCAACCATAACCCCCATAGACCACGCAACTATATGTTTCTTTTCATACATACTTAAATCTAAATCAAAATCTAAGTCATTGTAATCATAAAAAACAACTACATCATAGTCACCACACGCAAGAGATGACACAATATAATCATCCATGCCCCAGCCATTAAAAAATATAACTAATTCTTTCGAACCTTTATGTTGTAACCACTTATATTTCATCTTTTACGTAATCTATTAAAGTTCTAACTTCTTCAAAATCCATATCTGCTGTTAACGATAATCTCAAACGAGAAGTGTTAGGAGGAACCGTTGGAGGTCTAATTGGCAATACAAAATAACCCATATTTCTCAACTGTTCTGCCACATCAACTGTTTTTTTATCATCACCAAAAATTATTGGTATAATTTGAGATTCAGATACTGTATTTATATCAATTGATTTCAAATATTTATGTACAGCAATAATTAATTTTGCTAATTTTTTCTTTTGTTCAAACAAGAAATCACGTTTTTCAGTTAACAACCATTTTGTCCAAGCAATATTGATTGGAGGTATAGAAGTTGAAAAAATAAATGAACGTGACTTATTTATCAAATAATTAATAATTGTTTTATTAGAAACAGCAAACGCCCCGAATGAACCTAATGCTTTACCAAATGTCGCAGTTATTATATCGACATCAGGGTTTCTATCTGACATACCTGCAAGATGATCATCAATTGAACAAAATGCATGTGCTTCATCAATCATCAAAATTGCATTATATTTTTTCTTTAACTCAACAAGTTTTTTTATATCTGCAGTATCACCGTCCATACTAAAAACTGATTCAGATACAATAATTGCCTTGTCATATTTATCTCTATATTTTTCTAATAAAGTTTCTAAATGTTCATAATCTAAATGTTTATATCTATGAAAATCTGCATCTGATAATTTCATACCATCAATAATACTTGCATGATTCAACTTATCAGAAAATACAACATCACCACGTCTAGCCAACGTAGAAATAACGCCTAAATTACATTGATAACCAGTATTGAATATCAAAGCTGCATCTTTATGAAATAATTCCGCAAGCACTCTTTCCAAATCACGATAAACAGAAGTTGTACCGCTCAACAATCTTGCAGATGCAGATGAAAACTGACATTGAGGATTAGAGCAAAAATACTCCATAAACTCTTTTGCAAGATTTTCATTTGTACTAATATTCAAATAATCATTAGATGATAAATTCAATAATTTTTCATCATTGATAACAACATATTCCCCATCTTTTTCAGAAATATTAGGAATTTGTCTGTAAGTATCAGACTCTTTTAACTTATTTAACTCATTTTGAAAATCTGCCATAATATACAACCTTCATTTATTACAATAATAACAAAAAAAGATTATTTGTATATTCACCATTTATCCTATTGAAACCAATCAATCAACGAACGACTAGGACCAAATTCCAATTTATATTTCTTTGCTAATTTACTATCAACAATATCAAACAATCCTAAACATTCTTTTACTGGTTCAGTCAATAATTCATTATCTTTAAATACTTTGCTATAACACAAATTTTGATGAACACACTCAGGAACTTTTACGATTTTATCTTTTGTAAAATATGCCAAACCAAAGGTACGACAAGTTATACCACGATATTTATAAACACTACATTTGTTATTAATTAAAAACGGACATTTATAAAATAAATGAGTTGAAACTCTATTTCTCTTAGTTTGCATCAAACTATTTTTAACTAATATTTTTATATCATTAGGTAACGCTTTAAAACCTTCCATTAGATACATCATTTCTAATTGTGTAAAAGGATAATCACCCACTTCACAACAACCTGAACAGCCCTCTTTACAACAAATATATTCTGATTGTTCATCAAAATATTTTTTTAACTTTTTATCCAATTCTTTTAGGAATTTTTCATATTTTTTAAGCATACGTAAATTATAAATTATAAATGAATTATATACAAATAAAATATTAAAAAAGGGTGGCTATTACACCACCCCAGAAGTCTTAAGCTAAAAAATTATTTAGATTTTTTTGCTTTACAACCTTTCTTTGTACATTTTTTGTCAGATGTACATTTGTTGTCATCGCATGTTGCTTTGCATTTGTCGCAGTCACCACATGTGCAGCCTTCTTTACAACAGTTGCATTTTGTTGCTTTGCATTTGTCGCAGTCGCCACATGTGCAGCCTTCTTTACAAC
>JBNMJS010000068.1:0-9983 GCA_050873965.1 Cyanobacteriota bacterium
CTATAACGTTTTATTAAATTATTCCACAGATTAAATACTTTATTCATTTTTAATCGTTATTATATCATATTTAAAATAAAAAAGGGGAATTGAGATTCCCCTTTTTGCTATTTAGAAAGTTGTTAAACTTTTCCATTGTTGTTTTTTTGTTTCAATTTTCTTCTTATTTGCTGCTTGTTGTTTCTTTAAAGCTTCTTGTCTTTGTTTTTGTGCTTTTTCAGCAGCTTCTTTTTGAGCTTTGATTTTGTCTTGTTGAGCTTTCTTTGCTGCTTCAACTTTCTTTTTGTTAGCTTCTTGTTGTTTCTTTAATGCTTCTTGTTTTTTTTGAACGGCTTCTTTTTGTGCTTTTACTTTGTCTTGTTGAGCCTTTTTTGCTGCTTCTAGTTTTTTCTTTTGTGCTTCTTGTTGTTTTTTCAAAGCTTCTTGTCTTTGTTTTTGTGCTTTTTCAGCAGCTTCTTTTTGAGCCTTGATTTTATCTTGTTGAGCCTTTTTAGCAGCTTCAAGTTTTTTCTTATTAGCTTCTTGTTGTTTCTTCAAAGCTTCTTCTCTTTGTTTTTGAGCTTTGATAGCCGCTTCTTTTTTTGCTTGGTAATCTTTTTGTGCTTGTGTAGCTTTGCTTGTTGCAGCAGCTTCTTTCTTTGCGACAGGGCTAACAAGTTTGTTTACTGCTTGCTCTGTATAAGTTGTTGCCATTGCAGAACCAGCAATTGACAATACTAAAAGAGTTGATAATAATTTCTTCATAATCTTTTCTCCTTTAAAACTGATATAAATCTTATTAAACTATACACTTATTTACTTTTTTTTAGTATAATAATATTTATGAATAGAGTCAAGTTATTAGGTTATGAAATTGATACTTTTAGCTTTGATGAAGCAACAAATTATGCTTTAGAGTTGGAAAAGCAAGATAAAGTATCACAAGTAGTTACAATCAATCCGGAAATGTTTGATTGTGCAAAAGTAGATGAAGAGTTTTCTGATATTTTGAATAAAGCAGAAATGGTTATACCAGACGGAGTTGGTGTAAAAATTGGTTTGAAAATTTTAGGTCAAAATGTTGAGAGAATTGCTGGTATTGATTTTGCTAGAAAAATGTTAGAAATTTCTGCTCAAAATAATATGCCAGTTGCAATTATTGGTGCAAAACCAGAAGTTATAAATAAAGCAAAAGAAAATCTTGAAAAAGAAATTGAAAATATCAATATTGTATATGTACAAGATGGGTATTTTAAAGATGATGATAGAGTGTTAGAAGAACTTAAACAGGCATCACCTAGATTGATACTTGTAGCATTGGGTTCTCCAAAACAAGAAAAATTTATTAATAAGGCAAGAAATATTCTTTCTTGTGGATTAATGGTTGGTGTTGGTGGAAGTTTTGATGTTTGGTCTGGTACAGTAGAAAGAGCACCTGAAATATATCAAAAACTTGGTATAGAATGGTTATATAGAACTGTAAAACAGCCTGAACGTTTTAAACGAATATTCCCAACATTACCATTATTTGTGTTAAGAGTAATCAACGAACGTATTTTTAATAAAAAGTAAGAAATATTAGGGGTGAAAATGTTAAACAAAGAAGAATTAGAAAATTTAAAAGAAATCTGCAGACAAACAAGAATTAATATTCTTAAAATGGTTCACAATGCGTCATCTGGCCATATTGGTGGTGCATTCTCAGGTGTGGAAATACTTAATGTTTTATACAACAAATCATTAAATATTAGTCCAGAATGGAAAAAATCAAAAGATTTTGATAAACGAGATAGATTTATTTTGTCAAAAGGTCACGCTTCTGCGTTGTTATATTCAGTTTTAGCACAAAGAGGATTTTTCCCAGAAGAAGAATTGATGACGTTTAGAAAATTTAATTCAAGATTGCAAGGACACCCTTGTTGCAGAGCATTAGACGGAATTGAAGTTTCTTCAGGTTCATTAGGTCAAGGCTTGTCTATTGGTTGTGGTATGGCTGCTGGTTTAAAAATGGATAAAAATCCTGCAAAAGTAGTTGTATATATGGGTGATGGTGAACTTCAAGAAGGTTCTGTTTGGGAAGCGTTTATGCAAGCATCTCATAGAAAATTTGATAATATTATTGCTATCATTGATAGAAATAGATTACAAATTGATGGTTGTACCGAAGATGTTATGTCACTTGATCCATTAGATAAAAAATTAGAAGCTTTTGGTTGGGAAGTTGTTACTATTGATGGTCACGATATAAACCAAATTTATGAAACAATTGAAACTGCTAAAAAGGCAACAAAACCGTTTGCTATTATTGCAAATACGACAAAGGGTAAAGGCGTTTCATTTATGGAAAATAATGCAAGTTGGCACGGTAAAGCTCCAAATGATGAACAGTTTGAGCAAGCAATGGCTGAATTATCTGCATAGTTCTGTAGAAAATTAAATATGTATAAAAAGGTAAAACTTTTAGTTTTGCCTTTTTATTTTGGATTTTCTTCATGATAGACTGTAATTATAAATTGTAAGGAGAAAAAATTGGCTGGAAGAACTGCAACAAAAGAAGTACCATCAGATATGTCACAATTGATGCCTCAAAACGTTGAGGCAGAAGAAGCCGTATTAGGTGCTATATTAGTAAATCCTAGATGTCTTGATAAGGTTATCAGTATTTTAAAGCCTGAATATTTTTATAAACCTGCTCATAGATATATTTATGAAGCAATTCTTCAACTTACAAATAATAATGAAGTTATTGATATTGTATCCGTATCAGATACATTGAATATCAATCAGAAATTAGAATTGGTTGGCGGTCGTGCTTTTATTAACGATTTGAGTTTTAAATGTATTCAAACTGCTAACGTTGCATATTATGCAAATGTTATTGAAGAAAAAGCAATTAAGCGTTCTTTGATTAATGCTGGTTCTGAAATTACTACTTCCGGTTACGATTTAGCACCTAGTGCAGAATCTCTTGAAAAAGCAGAAAAACTTATTTTTGATATTTCTTCTAAGAAAACATCATCAGATTTGGTGCCAATTGAGTCATTGGTATTTGATACTTATGAAAAAATTGATTATAGATATAAACACCGTGATGAAAAAACTGGTGTAGAATCAGGTTTTTATGATTTAGATGAAATGACAAACGGTTTTCAAAAATCAAATTTGATTATTTTAGCAGCACGTCCAGCAATGGGTAAAACAGCATTTGCTTTGAATATTGCTCAGAATGCTGCTCTTAGATATAATAAAACAGTTGCTATATTCTCTCTCGAAATGTCAAAGGATGAATTGGTTCAACGTTTGATGTGTTCTGAGGCAGAAGTAGATTCACAAAGATTACGTTCTGGTAATATGCAATCTAGTGACTGGGAAAAACTTGCTCAAGCAATGAGTACATTGTCAGAAGCACCAATATATATTGATGATACAAGTGGTTGTACGTTGACTGATATTAGAGCAAAGTGCAGACGTTTAGCAATGACAGATAAAAATCTTAGTATGATTATCATTGACTATTTGCAACTTATGGAATCAAGTGGACGTGAAACTGATAGAACTCAACAAATTTCTCAAATTTCTAGAGGTTTGAAAATTTTGGCAAAAGAACTTAATGTTCCGATTATTGCTCTTTCTCAGTTATCTCGTGCTACTGAACAAAGAACTGATAAACGACCGATTATGTCTGACCTTAGAGATTCTGGTTCTATCGAACAAGATGCTGATATTGTAATGTTCATTTATAGAGGTGAATATTATGCTAGTAAAGGTCAAATGGAAGGCGAAGAAGCTGAAGAACTTGCAAAGAATAAGGGCGAAGCAGAAATTATTATTGCAAAACAAAGAAGTGGCCCAGTTGGTACAGTTAATTTAATATTCCAAAACAATATCACAAAATTCAAAAATAAAATGAAGACAACTACTGAATTTTAAAGCTGTCTTCAAAATTGAACGTTAAAGTATTAATATTATTGTTTTGTTGTATTATTATGTTTTTTACCGTTTCTGTAGCCTATCCCTGCACGGTATCCAGAAATACCGTACAGTATAGGAAGTGAGGGCTCAATCCATTTTAAACCTGACATTACAGCAACTGTTGCGATGTCGTCAGAGTGTAAGCAGATGTCTAATGGTTCTGGTGTCCTTTCTGCATTTATTTCTTTGAAAGATTTTTTCTTTCTAGATTTTCCATCGAATATTGGGTTTATGAATTTTTCTCCGATGTAATTAGCAATTGTGCTGCCACCGATTATACCTGTTGATACAATACCTGTAACCATACCAATTGCTCTTGCTGTTTTCGATTTAACATTCATTTTTTCCATACCAGCTAATGCAATACCGGCACCAACATTACACATAAAAATATTTGCTAAATACTGATAAGCACCTTCTTTTACTCTATCAGCCATTTTTTGTTTTGAAATTTTTTTGTCAGAAATTTTTTCTCCAACGATTCCACCTGCAACACCACCTGCAACAGGAATAAATCCCATTATTGATAATCTACCAATATCATCTCTTATATCTTTTGCTGAAATTGTATCAGGTTCTGGAATTAAGGTATTGAAAAATTTCTTCCCTTTTTCTGTGTTGGCAACTTCTTTATGTAACGTTTTTACTTCTTTATAACTAAGTACTTTTTCTTTTGCTTTTTGTAGGATATTCATTGCCTTATCAGAAACTTTTTCTGATGAAATAAAATCATTTACAATATCTGTATTTTTCTTTTTGATTGCTTTTGCACTGTATCTTTCGTATTCTTTACCTACAAGTTTTGCAGAAATTTTTGGTGCTGCAAGGGCAGATGCAACTGTTGCTGTCATAATAGAAGCTGTATTTATTGCTTTTCTTTTACGTTCTTCTTTTGGTGCTTTATGTACTTCATTTATCCCATATAATGTTGCTCCACCAATGAATGCTGGTGTTACTGCTGTTTTGAATTTTGAAATTAGTAATGGTTGATCTAAATATTTCCCTACTAATTTAACTTTGCTAATCATTATTTTTTCCTATAAACGACGTTGTGTATTTTTTTAATTTTTCAAAGGCATTTTGTGTAATAACATGTTCAATTCTACAAGCATTTTCAGAAGCTTCTTCTTTTGATAAGGATAAAACTTTTTCAAAGAAGGATGTTAGTATAGTGTGTTTGTCGATAATTTCTTGTGCTTTTTCTATCCCTTTTTGAGTTATTTCAATAGTTCCATATCTTTCATAGTGGATATATTCTTTTTCTGCTAATCTATGTAGTGCATCTGTTACAGATGCTCTTGAAACTTCTAACATTTTTGAAATATCAATTGCTTTTACGTTGCCTGTTTTATTTATTTGATTATAAATACATTCTATATAATCTTCTAAACCAGAACTAAGTTTTGTTACTACCATATTACCTCTTTTATAAATGTTAGACATGTCTAACATTTATAAAATATCATCAATAACTTTTTTTGTCAAATAGTTTTTTATGTAATATTTTTTTTGAATTTTATATATTGTTTTGCAAATCGTTTTAAATGTGTTAAATTTAAATTATGAAACATAAAGTTAAAGTAACGGTTATTGATAAAAAATTATATCCTGAATTACAACAAGAGTATTGTGCTGAACCAAATTCTGGCATGTGTCCTTGTTATAATGTTGGCGATGAATTCATATTTGAACGTGAAGATGGTAAAGATGATTTTTGGCATATGGGGCTTAATACCTTAACAAAAACTGATTATAACCCTGATACTATTGCAGGTGGTCCTAAATTACCTCATTGTTCAGAAGCTTGGGATGCTATTTCTAGATATATTTATACTGGGTTGCAGGGTGGTTCAATTATGAAAGGTTGGATGAAAGACAAAAATACCATGATTACTTGTTGTTCTGATGGTACAAGACCTGTAATTTTTAAGATTGAACGAATTGATTATTAATAATTAAAATAATTTTGTTTGCACAATAATATCTATACCCGTTTTGATAGGTGTAGTAGTATCCAATGGTGTGGCAAAAATGTGTGTGAGATATTTTTTATCTATTTTTCATTTCTTCTAAAAATGCTTTTTGAGCATTTGTGAAAATTGGATATCTTTTCCACGCAAGTGCGTATTTGATTGGTAATTGAGGTTTTAATGGTACAAAATAAACTTCTTTATTCATATTGGGTAATAATAAATCTTTTGTCGCGATAAAGTATCCTAAGCCACTTTCTACAAACTTATTTGGTCCACCTTGCACTATATTATATGAGGCTACGATATTTAATTTTTCAATCTCAACATTCGCCCATTTTGCTATAAGTTGTTGCAGACCAATTCGCCTATGAATAATTAATGGCATTGTTTTCAAATCTTCTTTTGTAATATAAGAGTTTTTAGCAAATTTACTATCAGATTTCATTAATACACCCCATTCTGATTTTTCCGGTAAAGGCAGATAATCATATTTTGTTGTATCAATTGGTTCTAGTAAAATTGCGAAATCTAAATTCCCATGGTCAAGTTGTTCGCATATATATTCAGCATCTCCACTATAAAAATTAAATCTCACTCCTTTGTGTTTTGCACGCAGGTGTGTTGCGGCTTTCAAGATTGTCGGTGCAGGGTAACCACCGATAGAAATTTCGCCTTCGACATTATTCAAATTTGAGCCGATTTCTTTTTCAGTTTTTTCGATTAGTGATATTATTTCATCTGCTCGTTTTCTCAGTATTCTTCCTTCTTCTGTTAGAGTAATTTTTCTTTTACCTCTAACTAAAAGTTTTTTACCTAGTTCTTTTTCAAGTTCTTTTAATTGAATTGACAATGATGGCTGAGAAATATGTAATTTCTCAGACGCTCTTGTTATATTTTCTTCATTTGCTACCGCCAAAAAATATTTTAATAAACGAATTTCCATATATTGTTTTTACCCATAATAAACTATAAATTATTTATATTAGATATTATAACAAAAAGAATTTATAATGATATTGAATAAAACAAAGGAGGTTTTTGCATGATTAAAGATTTAAACAGCAGATATAAACTTAATAATGACATTTTAATTCCACCAATTGGATTTGGAGTTTACAGGGTTAAAGATTTAGAAGAATGCGAAAATTCTGTTGTTGAAGCAATAAATGCCGGATACAGATTGATTGATACTGCAACTGCTTATCAAAATGAAGAGGCTGTTGGTCGTGCAATTAAGCGTTGTGGAGTTCCTCGAGAAGAATTATTTATTACAACAAAATTATGGATAACAGATTTTGGGTATGAAAATGCCAAAAAGGGCTTTGAAAAATCTCTTGAAAAATTAGGGTTAGATTATTTAGATTTGTTTGTAATTCATCAACCATATAATGATTATTATGGTGCTTGGAGAGCAATGGAAGAACTGTACGAGCAAGGTAGAGTCCGAGCAATCGGGATTGACAATTTTACTCAAGAGAGAACTGCTGAATTTATATTTTTCAATAAAGTAAAACCAATGGTAAATTTATTGGAATGTAATCCTTTCTTCCAGAGAGAAGATGAAAAGAAATATTTAGATAGTGAAAATATCTTAATGGAGGCTTGGTCGCCACTTGCTGCTGGCCAATCAAAAATTTTTGAAAATGAAATATTAAAAGCGATTGCTCAAAATCATGATAAATCAGTTGCACAAATAGTTCTACGTTGGTTGGTTCAACGTGAAATTGTACCGATTGTAAAATCTATTAATCCTAAACGTATTAGAGAAAATTTGGAAATTTTTGATTTTAATCTAAGCGATGAAGAAATGAATGAAATTTCAAAACTTGATACAGGTCATACCTGTTTTATACCGAGAAACACAGCAGAAAATGTAAATGATTTTTTGAATAGAGCGGTGAAATTTAATTTGTTTTAAAAGAGAAATAAAAACTTATGATTTGTGTAAATAAAAATCTATTACCTTTAGCACTTGGGACATTCGGGCTAGGAATGTCAGAGTTTGTTATGATGGGGATTTTACCTGATATTGCAAATTCGATGAATGTTTCAATTCCAATCGCCGGACATTTTATTTCTACTTATGCAATCGGTGTGATTTTTGGTGCGATTTCTATGGCATTTTTATCAAAAAATAAACCCCTAAAAAATCTTTTATTAGGTTTAATTGTTGTATATACGCTTGGGAATTTGCTAACTTCAGTAGCAATGAATTATGAAATAATGAATATTGCACGATTTATTGCAGGAGTTCCACATGGCTCGTTTTTCGGAATTAGTGTCGTTTCAATAAAACAAATGGCAGAAAAAGGACATGATGGGCGAGATGTAGCTTTTATGGTTGCGGGTATGACTATTGCTAATTTGGCTGGTATTCCTTTAGCAACATTTTTAAGTCATATATTTTCTTGGAGAGTAATTTATATATTCGTTGGCATTTTAGGATTGATTATTTTTGTTGCAATCACAAAATGGCTACCAAAATTTGAACCGATGCCATATACAGATTTTAGAGGGCAATTTAAGTTTTTGAAATCCTTAGCACCTTGGCTTTTGTTGATTGCTATTACTATGGGAAACAGTTCATTGTTCTGTGAATTAAGTTACATAAATTCGCTATTAACGGAAGTTTCGAAAGTTCCATCTAAATACATGTCTATTTTGATGTTTGTATCAGGTTTAGGAATGTATTTCGGTAATTTGTATGCAGGGAAATTGTCTGATAAATATACTCCGGCAAAAGTTTCCGAATATACTCAATTGACTTCATTTGTAGCACTTTTATTGTTCTTTTTCTTTGCAAAAATACAAATTGTAGCTGTAATTTTAGTTTTTGTATGTTCATTCTGTTTGTTTGCGCTTTCAGCACCACAACAAATTTTAATTGTAGAAGTTTCTAAAGGTGGAGAAGTTTTAGGTTCATCACTTGCCCCTTTAGCGTTTACTTTGGGAAATGCAATTGGTGCGATTGCTGGAGGCTTGCCTATTGAACACGGATTAGAATACAATTTTTCTCCACTTGTTGGCTCATGTTTTGCATTAGTTGGATTTTTGTTATTAAAATATTTTAGAAAAATTAAATATTAAAACAATTTTTGTTGAATATTATTTTCTAAAAAAGATTTTTGATTGCTTTGTTGTATTTCATCAGTTGGTTTTAAATTTCCTAAAATCATCAAGTCATTAGGATTGTGTTTTTGATAGTTCTTCATTGCTATTTGTGGTTTTTTGTTTGCATAACAATATTTACAACCGTTTGGACAGGTGTCATAGTCGCCAATATTTCGGTTCTCGATACATTTGCATCCTTGACGGTTTCCAGAATGTCGAATTTTTTTGAATGTGATATCATTGGCATTACCTAATATTTTAGATGTCATACAACCTGATTGTAAAATTCCAAATTGTTTGAAATCTTCTATTGTTGCACAGGTTTGAATTGTCATATTATATTTTTTAGCGATAGAGCCAATGTTTTTAGCAATTTCTATTTTGTCATTATTATTCAATATAATGATTTCTGGCATGTTTGTTTTTAATTTTTTGTACATATCAACAAAACTAAAAATACATCTATCAATGTGTGGTGAAATCTTTTTTGCCATATAATCAAAGGTTTTGTAGTGGATATTTTTAGTATATTTATCAGTTAAAAGGATTGGATCATATCGCCAAGCAATTCTTTGCTTTCCAACGATTTTTGATAATTTGATGAGTGTTTCAATACTTTCATCAATATTTGGTACATTTGGTTCAATATCTTTGTCATAAGCAGTAATTGTATAGTGAAAATATGTATTAAATTTGTCTGTAATTTCTGTTAATCTATCTAAAATTGGTTTATAATTTTTTGAACAAAATACAACGCAATCAAGGACTTTGGGGTTTAATTCATATTTTGTAACGATGTTAGGAAATAGAGGGTTTCTTGAATAAACAAAACCTTCTTCAAACCTTTTTAAAAGCCAATCTGAATAATATTGAACTGTATCTGTTCTTGAACCTGTGTTGATTATCATGTTTACCTATTATTTCACAGTTTAATAATAAAAATAATAC